>CAYFYD010000424.1:0-3916 GCA_964347195.1 uncultured Ectothiorhodospiraceae bacterium | reverse complement strand
TCGACGTGCAGCGCCAGGCGCTCGAAACCCTGATCGCGCGCACCGCTCCGCCCGCCCCGGCCGAGGGACCCCGGAGTGACCGCCATGCCCCCGGACACCCTCGACCCCGCCCGCGCGCTCGAAGCCGCCGGCCTCGAGCGCCACCCGGGCCGAAGCCATTGCGAAGGCCATCGGCCACGGCGACGAACGCGCCGCCACGCAGGCGGATCTCGACACCGCCGTCGCGATCGTCGCCGCCAAGCTGCTTTGAGCCTCACCCGGCCGCGAGTGGATCGGGCTTTGGGGCGCCGGGGAGCGACCGGGTCGCCGAAGGTGGAACGACGATGATATTCGCACGCCTGGAACCGGTTCCGCCGGATCCGATCCTGGGACTGATGGAAGCCTTCGCCGGCGACCCGGCTCCGGGAAAGATCGACCTCACGGTGGGGGTGTACCGCGACGACTCGGGCCGTACCCCGGTGATGCGGGCAGTCGCGGACGCGGAGCGGGACCTCTTCGCGCTCCAGTCGACCAAGGCCTACCTGCCGCCCGCGGGGGTTGCCGGCTTTCTGCACGGCGTGCGCCGCCTCGTGCTCGGGCCCCTGGCGGAGGGGCTCGAACCGAGGACCGCGGCGATCCAGACTCCGGGCGGCTGCGGTGCGCTTCGCCTCGGCGCCGAGCTCTTCGCCCGCGCCGAGCCCGGCCGGAAGGTCTACCTCGGAGAGCCGACCTGGGGGAACCACCGCGCCTTGATGGACGGCGCCGGGCTCTCGATCGAGGGCTACCCCTACCATGATCCGCGGCGGCACGCGCTGCGGCTCGACGGCATGCTGGAGCGCCTGCGCCGCGCTCCCGCGCGAAGCCTCGTGGTGCTGCAGGCGTCCTGCCACAATCCGAGCGGCGCGGACCCGACCCCCGCCGAGTGGGTCGAGATCCTCGACGTCATCGAGGAGCGGGCGCTGGTGCCGCTCTTCGACCTCGCCTACCTGGGCCTCGGCGCGGGGCTCGAGGACGACGCCGTTGCGGTGCGCTCCGCGGCGAAACGATTGCCCGAGATCCTCGTCGCGGTGTCCTGCTCCAAGAACTTCGGCCTCTACCGGGAACGTACCGGCGCTCTTCTCGCGATCGGAGCGCAGCCCGGGCACCGCGCGGGACTCGAGAGCCATCTCGAACAGATTGCGCGTGCGGTCTACTCGATGGCGCCGGCACACGGAGCGCTCATCGTGGAGCGCGTGCTCGGGGACCCGGCGCTGCGCCGTCAGTGGAGCGAAGAGCTCGCGGGGATGGCGGCCCGACTCTCCGGCCTGCGGCGCGAGTTCGCCGAAGCGCTCTCGGCGTTTCGGCCCGATCTGGATACTTCGTGGCTTCCGGGCCAGCGTGGCATGTTCTCGCTGCTCGGGCTGGACGCGGCCGCGGTGCGCACGCTGCGCGATCGACGACACATCTACATGGTGGAGGACAGCCGGATCAACGTGGCCGGACTCAGCCCGGTCAACATCCCGGAGCTCGCAGAGGCGCTCGCCCCGCTCCTCGGCTGAGGAAAACCCGGGGGCAGGGCCCCTCAGGCGCCGTGCACGAAGAGGCCCGACTCGGGGCGCCGGGCGGCGCCCTGGTACAGCGCATCCGAGATTGAGGCTGCGGCCTCCTCGCAGGCGGCGATACCGATCGGATCGAAATCGAAGCGGGGCCGGGGCAGACTCTCGAAGTGGCCGTAGGCGTCCTCGCCCCGGACGAGACGCGCATAGTCCTTCTTCGCCACCACTTGGCGCATGCGGGGCGCCAGGTAGATCATCGTGATGCCGATGCGCCACGCGTGCGTGGTGTTGGGCCCGGACGCGTGGAAGAGGCGGCCGTGGTGGAGGGACATCTCCCCGGGAGCGAGAGTCACCGGCACCGCCTGTCCCTCGTCGATGTCCACGGCCAGCACTTGGCCACGGGTGAGCTGGTTGTCCTCGGCGAAGGTGTCGCGGTGCGCCTCGATCGCGCGCCGGTGAGAGCCCGGGACGAATCGCATGCAGCCGTTCGCCTCCGTTATCGGGCTGAGCGCGACCCACGCGGAGACCTGGTCGGTGCCGTCCAGCCCCCAGTAGGTCAGGTCCTGATGCCAGCTCACATGGTCCGTGCTCCGGGGCGGCTTCAGAAAGAAGCTGGTGCTCCAGAGCAGCAGGTTCGGCCCGAGAATTCGCTCCACCGCGTCGAGCACGCGCGCATCGTGGGCGAGCCGATCCACCGAGGGGAACACCAGATGCGGGTTGGTGCGCATATGGTGCAGAGCCCCCGGATCGGATCCGATCAGCCTCTCGACGTCCCGAGCCATTGCGGATGCTTCGTCTTTCGGCAGGGCGCGACAGGGGAAGGCGAAGCCGTCGCGTCCGTAACGCGCCTCGATCTCGTCGAGGGCCAGAGTATCCAGTCGCCGCGCGTCTGACCGTCGATTCATCGGCTCATCCCGCTCACGCCACCGGGGCCCCGATTTTACGCCGCCGCACGCAGGGAAAACACCATCGGCGACGCGCGGGTACCCTCTCGCCGGGCCTCGGCTCACGGTGCAGGCGGCTGCGCCGGCGCGGAGCTCGCCATCTGTGATCGGATAACGAATCTTGCATCCCGGAAAGTTCGTGGATTCCCGCTTCCGCGGGAGCTACGGAGACCTCACCGGGCGTCGCCGATCTTCATTCCCAGGCCGGCGCTGGTCCGCCGATCGAGTCCAACCCTTTTGAACCCCGAAACTCGAGTGGGATAGCATGGCGTGCCGTCAAGACCTTGCAGGGGAGAACCTCGCGTGAGAATCGTGCGCTATCTCGACGAATCGGAGGCTGGGCAGCTCGGCCGGGAGCATCCCGACGGATCCGTCACCCGCATGGAAGGCTCGCTCTTCGGCGGGCACGCCGATACCGGAGAGCGGGCATCGGCAGAGCGGCGCCTGGCGCCCATCGATCCGGTGGCGCTGCCCTGCATCGGTCTCAACTATCGCCGGCACGCGGAGGAGACCGGCGCTCCGATCCCTGAGCACCCGATCCTGTTCATGAAGACCCCGAGCTCGGTGCAGCATCCCGGCGGACCGATCGTGCTCCCGACCCATTTGAAGAGCACCGAGGTCGACTACGAGTGCGAGCTCGCGGTGGTCATCGGCAAGGCGTGCAAGAACGTTTCCCGTGCCGACGCCCTCGACTACGTTTTCGGCTACACCGCGGCGAACGACGTGAGCGCGCGCGACTGGCAGATCAAGTGGGGCGGCAGCCAGTGGTGCCGGGGAAAGACCTTCGACACCTTCTGTCCCCTCGGCCCGGCGATCGTCACCGCGGACGAGATCCCGGAGCCCAACCGCCTCGGGATCAAGACCATCCTCAACGGGGAGGCGGTGCAGGACTGGAACACCGACGACATGATCTTCGACGTCCCGACCCTGATCGAGTTCCTGAGCGGCAGCACCACGCTCCCTCCCGGCACCGTCATCCTGACCGGCACGCCGCACGGGGTGGGGGTCGCCCGCCGGCCGCAGGTGTTCCTGAAGGCCGGGGACACCGTGACGATAGAGATCGAGAAGATCGGGCAGCTCGTCAACCCCGTCGTCGACGAGTAGGCGGCCGCCGGGCAGCACCCCGACTCTCGGGGTTCGAAGTGCTGCAATCGGCAAAGGATTCCCGCTCCTCGAAGGAATGGTGGGAACGGCGGCTATGGCATGGATTCCCGTCTCCATGGAGCTTCCGATAACCCATTGATTTTTGCTGTGTAACAGAGCTGGACTCTGAGCGCAGGGGACGGTCGGACGGCGGGGTGCGGTCCGAGGGTGGAGGATGATGACGCGCCGCTGCGGCGAAGGTGGGCGGTGTGGGCTGCCCCGCGATGTGGCCCGGTGCCGGCTTCTCCGCGCGCGGGCGCTCGGTGCATCTTACATCACCGGCGGGGTGTGCGGGTCGCCCCGATCATGGGCGTT
>CAYFYD010000423.1:0-3923 GCA_964347195.1 uncultured Ectothiorhodospiraceae bacterium | reverse complement strand
CCGATTGGACGAGGATCTGGAGCGGCAGGTGTTGCCAATGTTCGCTGGCCGGGTACTGGCATTCGATCTGACGGCTTCTCGTTGGCGACCACCGACTATAGCGTGACCGTCCCACGCTGACCGGGGGAACGAGGCCGGCACCCCACCGCACGGAACGTCAGTCTCGATGATGGCGTGGCGCAAGGCATAATGGGGCGTCATGTTCATCGACCAACGCTTGTGGGAGTTCACTGAAGCCGTACGGTGGCGGATCGCCCTGGTGGTGGCCGTCGGCGTGCTGGCTTCGGTGGTCGGCATTCTGCGCCTCGCCCTCCTGGGCTGGCTGATCGCCGCGCTCTATCGCGGGGCGAGCCTCGAGGAGCTGGGCCCCGCCGTCGTCCTGGTGGCGGGGGTGATGGTGCTGCGCGGTGCGCTCGAGCACTGGCGCACGATGATCGCGCACCGCACCGCGGCGCGCGTCCAGCTCGCGCTGCGACAGCGCCTCTTCGACCAGGTGGTGCGCCTCGGGCCTGCATACTTCGGCCTGGAGCGCACCGGCGAGGTCCTGCTCTCGGTAGTGGAGGGAGTCGAACAGCTCGAGACCTGGTTCGGGCAGTACCTGCCTCAGCTCTTCGTCTCCGCCCTCACGCCCTTCGTGGTGTTCGCGATGATGGCCTTCGTGGACCTGCCGAGCGCGTTCATCCTGCTCGCCTTCGCGATGGTCTCTCTCATCGCGCCGAGCGCCTTCCACCGCTGGGACGTGCGCAACAGCGGCCGCCGCCAGCGCGCCTACTCCGCGTTTGCGGCGGAGTTCCTCGACGCGGTGCAGGGGCTCGCCACCCTCAAGGCCTTCGGGCAGGGGGCGGAGCGCGGCCGACTGCTCGCGGCGAGGGCGCACGAGGTGTTTCGCACCACGATGTGGGTGCTCGCCACCAACACCCTGACCCGCGGGATCACGGACACCGGGATCGCGGTGGGAGCGGCGGTGGCGCTCGGCTTCGGAGCGGTACGGGTGAGCGCCGGCACCATGGAGGTCGCCGCGCTGCTGATCGTGCTGATGATGGGCATCGAGGTGTTCCGCCCCCAGCGCGAGCTGCGCGAGCTCCTCCACCAGGGGATGATCGGCCAGTCCGCCGCCCAGGGGATCATCCGGGTCCTCGACGCGGCGCCGGTGGTCGAACCCCACCTCGAGGCGTCGCGGGTGGACTCCATGCCCGCGACGCTGCGCTTCGAGAACGTGGCCTTCACCTATCCGGAAGGCCGGCGCCCGGCCCACCGGCGCCTCGACTTCGTCGTCGCAGAGGGAGAACGGGTGGGCTTCGTGGGGGCGAGCGGCGCCGGCAAGACCACCATCGTGCGCCTGCTGATGCGCTTCCACGACCCCGACAAGGGGGCGGTGTACGTCGGAGGGCACGACCTGCGTTCATTGCACCCCGAAGACCTCCATCGCCAGATCGCGGTGGTGAACCAGGACACCTATCTCTTCCACGGCACGGTCGAGGACAATCTGCGTCTGGGCAAGCCCGATGCGAGCGCGGAAGAGCTCGAAGCCGCCGCGCGCGCCGCCAACGCCCACGATTTCATCGTGCGTCTCCCCCAGGGCTACGACACGATAGTGGGGGAGCGCGGCATCCGGCTCTCCGGTGGACAGCGCCAGCGCGTTGCCATCGCCCGGGCGCTGCTGCGGGACGCCCCGATCCTCGTCCTCGACGAGGCCCTCTCCGCGGTGGACGCCCGGAACGAGGCGGTGATCCAGGAGGCGCTCGACCGGCTCATGCGGGGGCGCACCAGCCTCATCTTCGCCCATCGCCTCTCGAGCGTCATCGGAGCGGACCGCATTCTCGTCCTCGACCGCGGCGGGGTCGCGGAGTCGGGGACGCATCCGGAGCTGATGGCGCGCCGGGGCCACTACCACGCCCTGATGTCGGCCCAGGCGGAGGAGGGGGCGAGCGTGGACGAAGCGGTCCGCGCGCTGAGCGGCGACGCGGAGCCGGCGGGGGCGGACCCGGCCCCGTCCCGCGAAGCGAGCTCCGAGCCCACCGACGCCATCGTGGAGGCGAAGGCGCTGGGCTGGCTCGCCGCGTTCCGCGAGCTCTGGGGGTACATCGTGCCGTGGAAAGGGAAGCTCACGGCGACCTTCTCGTTCGGCATGCTCCGGGTGGGGTGTCTGATCGGGGTCGGGATCTTCAGTGCGCTCACGCTCGCCGCGGTCAAGACCGGGGCACCCTACGGGGGCTGGCTCGTGGCGCTGGGTGTCGTCGCGCCCCCGGGGGGGCGGCGCCACTGGCTCGAGTCGTGGTTCGCCCACGACATGGCCTTCCGGCTGCTCGCGGAGATGCGCATCGCCCTGTTCCGGAAGCTCGACCGCCTCGCACCGGCCTACCTCGTGCGCCGGCGCACCGGGGACTTGGTGGCGATGGCGACGCACGACGTCGAGCTGGTGGAGTACTTCTTCGCGCATACCGTCACTCCGGCCTTCGTCGCGGTGCTGGTGCCGGTAGCAGTGCTCGGCGTGCTCATGCACCACGGCGTGCTCCTGGCCCTCGCCCTCGTGCCCTTCCTGGTGGTGGTGGGCCTGAGTCCGGTGCTCTCGCGCCGGCGGCTGGACGAGCTCGGCTCCCGCGCCCGGGAGGCGCTCGGCAATCTCAACGCGCACACCGTCGACACCATCCAGGGCCTCGGAGAGATCGCGGCCTTCGAGCATGCCCCGATCCGACGGGCACAGTTCGTGGAGCGCGTCGAGCGGCACCTCGCGATCCGGCTGCCCTTCTTTCGCGACCTCACCTTCCAGAAGGCGCTGCTCGAGACCGCCACCGGGCTCGGGGGACTCGTGGTGGTCGCGGCGGCGGTGCACCTGACCCACCGGGACGGGCTCGCGAGCGAGCTCGTCCCGCTGCTCACCCTCCTCGCGATGTCCGCGTTCCTCCCGGTGTCGGAGATCGCCCAGATCGGCCGCCAGCTCGCCGACACCCTCGGCTCGACCCGGCGCCTCCACGCGGTGCGCACGGAGAAAGTCGAGGTGGAAGACGGCCCCGGGGCGGAGCCGGTCGCAGGGGCCCCGGCGCTCGAGTTCGAGCACGTCGACTTCGAATACCTGCGCGGGCGGCCGGTGCTCCGCGACCTCGGCTTCCGGGTACCGGTCGGACACACGCTCGCGCTCGTCGGTCCCTCGGGGGCGGGGAAGACCACCGCCGCGCACCTGCTGCTGCGCTTCTGGGACCCGAAGTCCGGCACGGTGCGGATGTACGGCCAGCCCCTCCCGCGATACCGGCTCGATGCGCTGCGCGAGCGGATCGCGCTGGTGAGCCAGGACACCTACCTCTTCAACGATACCCTGCGCGCGAACATCCTCATGGCGCGCCCGGAGGCGAACGAGCAGGAGCTCGGGGACGCCGTGACGCGGGCTTCGCTCGGCGACTTCGTCGACGCGCTGCCGGAGGGCCTCGACACCCGGGTGGGAGAGCGCGGCATGCGCCTCTCGGGCGGGCAGCGCCAGCGGGTCGCGATCGCCCGCGCCTTCCTCAAGGACTCGCCCATCCTGGTGCTCGACGAGGCGACCTCCCACCTGGACGCCCTCAACGAAGCGGCGGTGCGCCACGCGCTCGAGGAGCTCATGGTCGACCGCACCACCGTGGTGATCGCACACCGGCTCTCCACCGTGCGCGATGCCGACAGCATCGTGGTGCTGGACGAAGGACGGGTGGTCGAACAGGGCGCCCACGAGGCCCTGATGCGGCGCGGCGGCCTCTACCGGCACCTGGTCGCCCACCAGCTCGCGAGCGGCGCGCGCCGGCCGGAGGCGTGCACGGAAGAAGCGCTCCCCGCCGCGTGATACCCGGGGTTCCTCACGACGCGGTCGCTGCGCTCGCGACACGCGCAGGGCTCTTCATAAAGTCGGCTTGACGGCTTCAGACTCCGAGCTTCGGGATTGGTTGACCGGGATG
>CAYFYD010000422.1:0-3938 GCA_964347195.1 uncultured Ectothiorhodospiraceae bacterium | reverse complement strand
TCGGCGACGGCGAGTCGATCGTGATCGCGGGGCTCTTCCGCAACGCGTCGAACACCGCGGAGTCCGGGATCCCGGTCCTGAAGGACGTGCCATTGTTCGGCTTGATGTTCGGACAGACTGCGACCCGCTCCGACGAGCTCGAGCTGATCGTGATCGTCACCGCCCGGCTGGTCCGGGCGGACGCGCCGGCCGAGGAATCGGGCGCTCCGCCCGTGTCCCGGAGAGTCGACGGCTACCACTACTGATCCGGCGCGCGCCAAGGGCGTTGCGCGCACGCCCCGTAGCACCCCGATGCCGGACCCGCGCCCTGGCGCCGGCCGCGCCGTCCACCCCTGACCCGCATGTATCACCGACCTCCTGTTGCGGACGCCGATCCGCTCTCGGTGAAGGGGCGTACTCCCTCGAGCCACTTCGACATGGTCACCGCTACCTGCAACGCTGCGCAGTCCCTGCTTCGCCTGTGCACCGCGAGCCCGCACACGTCTCTCCGTCCGTGCGCCCACTTTCCAAGGCATCTCGACGCCCGTAGCTCACGAAGCGCAGGTAGAGATATGCGGGCCAAGCGCGGCGGCTGCGTACTCCCGGTCAGAAGCGCTTGCGCCAGGCAATGCCGGCGACATAGCGTCGTCGGGCCTGGGTGTGGCTCTGCTTCTGGGTGCGAAGCAGCGAGATCACGACATCGCCGCCGGCAAGAGGGCGCTGGTGCGACAGGCGCAAGGTAAGCTGGCGGCGGGGAGGAACGAGAGAGAAGCGGTGGGTCTCGTGGCTGCGCTTGAGGTTCTGGAATCGCCCGCTCGGGAGGGTGAGGGTGCCGTGCCCGGTCTCCGCGTGCGGCGGCTGGGAGAGCGCCAGACGCGTGTGCAGGTTCCGTGCGGCATGGGTCACGCCGATGCTCCAATCGGAGAGCAGCGCGGGCCCTGCCTCGAGCGGCGAAGCCTGGCGCTTGCCGAATCCGCGCGGGAGGTCGGCGGCCAGGACGAAGGTGCCCCGCATCCGCCACCGACCGGTCGCGTCGAGCCGCCAGGTCCGGTCGAGATGCACGGCGGCGAGGGACGATTCGCCTTCGAAAGAGAACGCGCCCGATGCCGCACCGTCCGGGCGTCTCCGGTGACGGGTGAAGGCCGAGAGTGCGAGGCCATCGGAGAAGAACCACGAGGCCCCGGTCCCCTCGGGAGACATGAGGGCGTGCAGTGGCGAATCGACGTCGGCCCAGGGCGAGCAGACCAAGCCGGGGGCCAGCCGGACCAGGGGGTGGCAAGCGACATTGCCGGAGGGACCGGTGAGGAACTCGGGCAGCTCCGGCTCGACGGTCTCCGTATCGGAGACGAAGTCGCTCAGCGAGGAGCGGAAATGGAGATCCGCGGCATCGAATCCCGCGATGGAGAGGCGGGGGTAGCGATTCCAGGGATACGCGTACCCTCCTCCCGGTCCGGTGTCGTCCGGGACGGCCTCGTAGGTCTCGCTTCCCGGCGCCGGGCGGGCCTTCGAGATGAAGGAAGGCGGATCCACCGGGTTGGCCGCAGCGCCGCCGTAGCCGGAGAGCAGCAAGGCAAGGGCGGGCAGGAAGCGCGCGGCGGCGGGAACGCGCCCGGGCGTTCTCCCGGGCGGCGGCGCGATCCTTTTCCCCTCTCCGGGCCACGAGGTCCAGGGAGTCACGTGCACTGTCCTCCCCCATACGGAGCCACGATTGGAACACACCGGGATCGAAATCTCAAATGCATCTTAGAAAGTTCACTCAACAAGTTGAATTAGCTATATTTCATTCCCATGATCGCGCCAGAAAAGGGAGATCCTGAGTGAGTAAGCGACTGATTCTATCCGCCCCTGACGAAGGAAGCGAAGGCGGTCCCCGCAAGCGGCCCGCAAGTGCCGGCGACTCCGCGGCCGAAGCGCTATCATCGACCCGAGTGCGCCCTTCGAGTGAGCGTCTCATGCCGGACCACCACGTTGCGTGTCTCTCCTCGCGGGCCGCCGCGCTGGCGCTGCTCGGCGTTCTCGCCGCCACCGGGTGCGTTCGCCCCCTCGCCATCCAGGACGAGTACTTCGCGCCGGGGAACGGGACGGCCACCCGGAGCCACGTGGCGACCCGGCACCTGGTGAGCCATCACCGGGCCCTGCAGGCCGCGTTGCGCCAGTGCGCGGCCGCGTCGGGCGGAGCAGGGGAGGACACCCTGACGGGACCCGAGCTCGGCGATGCATCCGCCCGTGAAGCGCTCGACCGGCTCTGTGCATCCATCCCGCCGCCGCCTTCGGTGGCGGCCTACGGTGCGACATCGAACGCTTACCGGCGGTGGGTGAATGACGACGTGCGCGAGCTGCCGGAGAGCTCCCGGACCGCGGCTTCCGCCGCCGGCGGTTCCTGAAGGCGTTGCGGGGTCGGCCGCCCGGGACTGGTCGCTCCGGCCATGGCGTCCCCCTCCGGAAACCTGTACGCGCGGGGCTTCGCGGCCGATGGAGAGACCGAGCGCGCGCTGCGGGCGGGTCTCGAGGGCCACGATGTCAGGATACGGCGGGGGCGTTTCGCGGTCGCGCTGCGGACTCTGGCGGCGGAGCCCTCGCCGCGTCTGGTGTTCGTCGACTTCGACGGCGTCCCGGAGCCGGAGGCGGCAGCCCGAGAGCTCGCCGCAGTATGCGCCATCGGCACCTCCCTGATCGCGATCGGCTCCACCGACACCGCGCATCTCGCCCGTTCCCTTCTCCGCCATGGCATCGCCGACTACCTGGTCAAGCCGGTCTCCGCCGCGGCCATCCGGGAAGCCTGCGTCACCGCGACGGAGGACTTGCCGGAGCGCGCCTACGCCGGCAGCGTCGTCGTTTTCTCCGGAGCCGCCGGAAGCGGGGTCTCCACGCTCGTCGCGGAGACCGCCCGCGGGATAAAGGCCGATGGCCGCTCCGTGATGGTCGTGAACCTGGACCCTGTCTCGATGGCGCTGTCGGCCCGGCTCGGCGCCGGCGACGCGACGGGAGACCTGGGCAAGCTGCTCGCCACCCTCGGTCCCGACGTTGCGCCCGCCCTCCCCGCCGGATCGGAAGCGGACGAGGCGCTCGAACCGGAACCGCTGCTCAGTCACGAAGCGCTCGACGACATCTTCGTCGCCGCGGAATCCGGGATCTCGCTCATCGCGTACCCTCGGGCCGGTCCGCTGCCGCCCTCGCCTTCGGCGGGAGCGGTGGGGGTGCTTCTGCACCACCTCGCCAACCGGGCGCACGTGGTGCTGGTGGCCGGTGTGGTCGACCCCGATACGCGGACCGGGATCATGCGGCAGGCCGACGCCCGCGTGCTGATCTACGAGCCGACCCTCCCGAGCATCAGCGCGGCGGTGCACTGTCTCGCCCTGCTCGGTGCCGACTGCCCCTCAACCCTGGTGCAGTGCCACGCGAGGATGCGCAAGAGCACCCTCTCGTCGGCCCAGATCCGCTACGCGCTCGCCGAACGCCGCCCCGACATCGTAGTCCCCTTCGATCCGGCGCTCCACGCGGTGGCGGCGGGAGAGACGCGGAAGCGCAATCCCGGCAAGAGGTATCGCGCGGCGGTGCAACAGGTGCTGGAGCGCGCCGCGAAGGGTCCCGCTCCGGCGTCCTGAGCGCCGGCCCGCACTCCGTCCGGGGCCATGCGGCGCCGGACACAGGGAGGAGTTTCGTGCAAGCGGCCGATATCATCTTCGAGGCTGGAGTTGATCCGTAAGCGGTACGAGTGTCCCACCTCAGCACTCGGTGCGCGGTCGGAACACTCGCGGACTGCGCACCGCACTCGAGCGGTCGAAGCTACCGGGAACGGCCGACCCCGCAAATGCCCGGTCACGGGGGTCAGGCACGAATGGCCCGTCTGCCCCGGGTCTCACGGATGAACGCGAGCGCGGATTGCAACGAATCCGCCTCCGGTACCAGGACCATTCAGAAGTCGAGTTGCGGGGTTCGAAGTACTGGAATCAGGCGAT
>CAYFYD010000421.1:0-3949 GCA_964347195.1 uncultured Ectothiorhodospiraceae bacterium | reverse complement strand
ATGAGGCGGTCGTAGGCGAGGCTGCCCCCGCCCGCGAGCCCCACGCTGCGCGCGTCGCGGTCGACGGAGACCGCCCAGTCGTGCACGACGTTGATCCCGTGGTTGGCGGCGAGGGCGCCGTAGGTATGTCCGATGGAAGCGAAGTCGCGGAAGCCGCCGATGTAGAGGTTCGAGAAGAAGCAGGAATAGTAGGTGCGGGTCGGCTCCACGAGCGTCACATCCACCGCGCCCTTCGAATCCCGGGCGATGTAGCGCGCCGCCGTCGCACCGCCCGCGCCGCCGCCCACGATCACCACGCGCGGGCGCGCATGCGCGATCACCGCCGGTGCCGACAACGCCGTCGATGCCGCTACCGCTACCGCGGAGGCGAGAAAATGCCGTCGGCTCAGACCATTGTCTTCGTTGCTCTGGTTCATGGCGCGTTTCTCCTGGTTTACCGATCGTCTTCCGCCTCGCGGAAGTGCATCGCGAGAGCGGCGATCTCCTCGTCCGACAGGCGTCCGGCGATGAGCTGCATGACGGGATGCACCCTCGTCGCGTGCTTGTAGGCTTGCAAGGCTATCACGAAGTCCTCGAGCGGCCATCCCGTTATCGAGGGGATGCCCCGATCACTCCCGTCCGAGCGGTGACAGGCGGTGCATTCGCTCGCGAGCCAAGCACCGTATTCGGGATCTCCCGCTATGGTGAGGAGCTTGGGGTCGAGGCCGTACTCTTCGGGCGTGACGGTCGGCTCCGCGGGTGGAAGATCGGAGCGGACACCGGAAAAGCCTTGCAGCCACGCCAACAGGTCCGCCCGGTCCTGCGCCGCTTCCATCCCCGCGAAGCTCATGCGCGTTCGCGGCACGAGAACGTGCGGGTCGAACAGGAACGCATCGAGCGTCGCCTCGGTCCAGACCAGGCCGCCGGCCCCGGCCGCCTTCATCCCCGGCGAGTAGCGAAACCCCGCGAGGGAGCCGGCCGCACGGCCGAAGACATCGTTCAAGTGCGGGCCGATCCGGTGTTCCGCGCCGCCCCCCACCTGGTGGCAGCGCTTGCATTGGTGGTAGAGCGCCCGGCCGCGCTCGTCATCGGCGCCCCCTGCGCCGGCGGCCGGGAGTAGCGCCAGCAGCGCCAGGACGAGCAGCCGGAACGCGGTGCCGGCCCCGAGGCCGGCCGTCCCGGGCCGGTGCCGCCCAGTGGCCCGGGCGCGCATTTCTAGCCGCGTCCTGCCGCGACAGCCGACACCAAAGCGGTGAACGGGCGAACTCCCTCGAGCCACTTCGACATCGTCACTACTGTGACTTCAGTGTCTCTCGAGTCCGTGCGCCCGCACTCCAAGGCGTCTCGACGCCCGGCGTGAAGTGTGCGCTAGCCGACCTCAATCCGCCGGCGGAGGCGGTACACCGAAGCGTCATCGTCCACCCATTCGAACTCCACTTCGCCCGGCCCCGGGACAGCCATCTCGAACTGAATGTAGGGATCGGCCGAGACCGCCGGTTCCAGATCGACGGAGATCGCGACCTCGCCGTTGTAGCGGACCGAGAAGCGGTTGATGATCCGGCGGGGCACGAGCTTTCCGTCGCTGTCGTGACGCAGCCCCGTGTGCATCGGATGGGTGATCCGCGTCCTGACGGTGAAGGGGACACCCGCCGCCACCGACTTCGGCAGCTTCACGCGCGGCCTGGGTTTCGCCATCGCCCCCTCCTCACCCGCAGCCGCCGACGGTCACCGCGATCCGCCGGGAGGCGCTGCGATAGGTGCCGTCCGCCATCTCCGCCACCGCGATTACGTTCTGGCTCTCGGCGAGCCGGATGCGGATCGTGGCGGCGGGCGGCACCAGGCTTCCGAAAGCGAAGACCGCGACCCCCGGATTCGGGTTTCCGTCGGCGAAGAGGGCGATGCGTCTCGCGCCCCCGGCCGCGACCCGAACCGGCACCGCACCGCCGTTGTCGGCGATCTCCGGCACGTCGAGGACCACGCCGCCCTCAAGGGGTCCCGTGCCCCCCGTGAACTGCGCCACCGCCTGCGAAACCCCGTTCGAGGCCCCGGCCGCCGCCGCGGGAAGCAGCGCGACCGCGGTCCCGCCCGCGACGGCGGGAAGCAGCGCGGCCGCAGCGCCGCGCCGCAGCACGTCTCTGCGCGTCGGCGCCATGATGCGACCTCCTCCCCCCTCGGCGGGTGATGATGGGCGACGTGCCCCAGGGATCCCGGCCCCTCGTCGAAGTCCTCGGGCGCCGAGCACCCGAGTCCCGCATTCTACGCCGCCTTCACCGGAGGGTCGAAGCTCCCGACCGGGTCGATTCCGGGGTGCGCCCCTGAACCTGCCCCCGCGGGGCCGCCGGTCACGGCGCCGGGGACGACCCGGCGGCCCGTGACGCGCTCACGTGCCGGCCCGGGGGTCGGAAGAAGACGGCTCCCCCTCCCGCCGCACACTCCTCGCGGTATCGAGACATACCAGCGCGAGGCCCCCGACCAGCACCAGCACCGCCAGCCACACCGAGGGGCCGTGCCGCTCCGAGAAGATAACCATGCCCCAGGCGATGCCGGCGAAGAGCGCAACGAAAGTGCCGAAGGACACCAGCACGCCGCCGGTGGTGCGGATGAGCCAGAAGTACATCAGCACCTCGAAGACGCCGCAGAACACGAAGACCAGGATGGCGAGGTCCGCGACCGAGACCCCGATGCCGAAGGAGCCCGGCTCCCCGAAGAGGAGAAAGAGGGGCAGGGTCAGGACGGCGGCGACGATCGCCTCTCCCAGTCCCAGCTCCAGCACGCCCAGGCCCTTCGGCCACCGCGCCGCGACGTAGATCGACTCCACCCCGTAGCACACCGGCACGACCAGCACGAGCAGCATCCACGCGAGCGCGCCGTGGCCGGGAAGCTCCGCCTGGGGGCCGAGCACCAGCAGTGCCGACACGCAGCCGAGCAGCATCGCCCCGATGCGGACCCCCGACACCGGCTCGGTGCGCAGCCCGATCGCCACCGCGAAGGTCGCAATCGGAGACAGGGAGGCGAAGAGCGTGATGATGCCGGCCGGCATGTGGGGCGCGGCGTAGAGCGTCGCCCCCATCGGCAGGATGTAGCCGAGGATGGCGATCACCACGAAGAAAACGATGTGCTCGCGGGTGGGCCGGACCGCGCGCCCCTTCAACGCGACCAGCACCGCGTACACGACGGAGATGAGCACGAGCGCCATCAGCAGCACGTTCAGCTCCGAGCGGCCGCGCTCCACCGCCAGCTTCAGCATCGCGAACTGAAGCCCCCAGATCATGCCCATGAGCAGGAGGACGATCAGCGGCCACCAGCGACGCATGCGGTTCGAGATCTCCGAGGTTCGGGCGCTGGCCGCGCGGACATCGGGCGCATCGGGGCGGGAGCGCGGCCCGCGCAAGTGCCGGCGCTCGCGGGCAAGTGTAGTACGCGCTTCCGCTCGCGCGACGGCTCCGTCTGCTGCTAGAGTGGGCGCTCGAGCACGAACCCCGGGGGCCTTCCGTGCACCAGGCCATAGCGACCCGGCGCTCGCATGCGCTCGACCGCCGGCACGCGAGCGCACCGCCCGTCGTCTCGGCGCCCCTGCGCCCGCACTGATCCGAGGGGAGCGCGGCGGCGATGGAGAAGCGGTTCACGGTCAAGGACTTCTTCCTCTTCACGGCGATCGGAGGGGTGCTCGTCGCGTTGCTCGTCGCGATGTACATGATCGACCGGCAGTGGAACATGATGGCGCGCATGCGCGCGACGATGCAGGAGCAGGCCGAGGACCTGCGCGCGCTCCGCACCGACCTGAAGGCGCTCGACGGGCGGGTCGCGGCCGGGGCCGTCGCGGCGCGCGCACAGGCGCCGGAGTCCGAGCCGGCTGCGGCCGCCGCCTTCGGGCGGGCCCTCGCCGCGCCCCGGCGCCCCGCCTACGCGTCCGGGGAGTGGCTCGTCCGGGCCTTCGGCCTGGGCATCGAGCCCATCACCCCGCTGGTGG
>CAYFYD010000420.1:0-3954 GCA_964347195.1 uncultured Ectothiorhodospiraceae bacterium | reverse complement strand
GACGAGATGTCAGTGACCGGAAAGAAAACCAGGCTGCACGAGCGCGAAATCATCCGGAATGCGCGCCTCGATGAGTCGCATGGTGAATAATCCAGGGTGAGAGTGAACGGCGGGGGACCGGTCGGATTCCCGTGATTGATCTTTACAGATCCATGCCGGCCCGGAATGCGCTCTGGCAGGTCCACTACCGCGACAGACCACCATCGCAGCGGCCCGAGGTGGTAAAGCGGGATGACCGGTCCCAACGGCGGACGAGCGCTCAGGCCTTCACCACCCTCGCTCTCGGGCGGGCCACGGCCGCCATGGCGTTGCGGGTGTCCACGATGAGCGGGGCGTGCTCGGCGAGGAGCGGGTAGTCGATGCCGCTGTGGTTCGTGACGATGACGACGCAGTCGCTGCGCGCGAGGCGCTCGGCATCGAGCGCTTCGGAGCGCAGCGCGATGCGGTGCTGCCGCATCGCGGGGAAGACCGGTACCAGGGGGTCGTGGTAGGAGACCGCCGCGCCGAGGGCGGCGAGGCGTTCGATGATCTCCGCGGCCGGGCTCTCGCGCATGTCGTCGACATCCGGCTTGTAGGCGATGCCCACGACGAGGATGTCCGCGCCGTGCACGGGTTTTCGCGCGCGGTTCAGGGCATCGGCGACCTTGGAGACGACGAGACGCGGCATGCGGGCATTGATCTCTCCCGCGAGCTCGATGAAGCGGGTCGAGTGTCCGAACTCCTTCGCCCGCCAGGTCAGGTAGAAGGGATCGATGGGAATGCAGTGTCCGCCGAGCCCGGGGCCGGGGTAGAATGCCTCGAAGCCGAAGGGCTTGGTGGCGGCGGCGCGGACGACTTCCCAGACGTCGATCCCCATGTCCTCGAACACCACCTTGAGCTCGTTGACGAGCGCGATGTTGACGGCGCGGTAGACGTTCTCGAGGAGCTTCGCGGACTCCGCGACCTCGGCCGAGGACACCCGGTGCACGACGTCGACGCAGCCCGCGTAGAGCGCCTGGGCCAGGTTCCCGCTGCGCGCGTCGACACCGCCCACCAGCTTGGGAATGGTGCGGGTGCTGGCGCCGGCGCGTCCGGGGTCTTCGCGCTCCGGACTGTAGGCGAGGAAGAAGTCGCTGCCGCAGCGCAGGCCGCTCTCCTCCAGTATCGGGCGCATCCGCTCGCGCGTGGTGCCGGGATAGGTGGTCGATTCGAGCACCACCAGATGCCCTCGCCGCAGGTGCCGGGCGACCATGCGGGTGCTCGCGAGCAGGTAGTGGAGCTCCGGTTCTCGGTGCACTCCGAGCGGCGTCGGCACGCAGAGCACGATCGCGTCGGCCTCGTGCAGCTCGGCCTCCTCCGCCGTCGCCCGGAATCGCCCCGATGCATCGAGCTGCGGGACCAGATCCGGGCCGAGATGCCGGAGGTAGCTCTCGCCGCGACGAAGCATCGCGATCTTCTCCCGGTCCACGTCGTAGCCGAGCACGGGGTAGCCGGCGTCGTGGAGGGCGCGGACCAGGGGCAGTCCGACGTAACCGAGCCCCACCACCGCCACCACCGCGCTGCGCTCCCGCAACGCGGCTTCGAGGCGCCGCGCGGTCTCGTCCGCCGCGCCCCGGCCGGCAACGAAGCCGCCCTCCGCGCCCGCTCCCTCGGGATCCTTCATGCCTGCAACCGGCACTGCCCGCCTACCGATTGTAGCGGTCCTCGTAGCGCACGATGTCCGTTTCCTCCAGGCGGCTTCCCGACTGCACCTCGATCACTTCGAGCACCGCGCGACCGGGGTTCTCCAGGCGGTGGGCGGTCCCCACCGGTATGCCTATGGACTCGTTCTCACCGAGCAGGAAGTGTTCGTCCCCGCGCGTGACCTTCGCGGTGCCGCGCACCACCACCCAGTGTTCGGAACGGTGACGGTGCATCTGCAGCGAGAGCGCCTCGCCCGGCTTCACGCTGAGGCGCTTGACCTGGTAGCCTTCCCCGGCGTCGAGCCGCTCGAAGCTGCCCCAGGGACGCTCGACCCGACGGTGGTGCCGGCCCTCCTCCCGGCGCTCGGCCTCCAGCCACTCGACGACCTCGCCGATCTTCCGCGCGGCATCCTTGTGGGCCACGAGCACCGCGTCCGCTGTCTCGACCACCACCGTATCGGAGAGGCCCACCGCCGCGAGCAGGCGGTGCTCGGCGTGCAGCAGGCAGTTGGCGCTGTCTCGGACGAACACGTCGCCGGTGGCGGCGTTGCCACCCCCGCCGCGCTTGAGGTCGAGCCAAGCGGTCCAGGATCCGACGTCCGCCCAACCCGCGTCCAGGGGCACCACCGCGGCCGGGATCGGGGCACCCTCGCGCCCGTCCGCGGCGGGCCTCGGATACGAGCGGGAGAGGCGCTCCATCACCGCGTAGTCGATCGAGCTGCGGGGGCAGTCCCGCATCGCCGCGGCGCCGAGATGCACGAATGCGCCGTCCTCCCGCGCTCCGGCGAGGGCCTCGCGGCAGGCGGCGAGCACCTCCGGCCGATGCCGGTCCACCGCCTCCAGCCAGACCGAGGCGCGCATCACGAATATCCCCGCGTTCCAGAGGTACGCACACGAGGCGAGATAGGAAGCGGCCGCGTCCCGTCCCGGCTTCTCGACGAAGGCGTCGATGGCGTAGCCCCGGGCGCCGCCCTTCTCCCGGACTCCGATGCCCCGCCGGATGTATCCGTAGCCGGTCTCCGCACGGGTCGGCGCCACTCCCACCGCGACGATCATGCCTTCGGCGCCGAAACGCAGCGCCGAGCGCACGCTGCGGTGAAAGGCGTCCCGATCGGCGATCAGGTGATCCGAAGGGAGCACGAGCAATACCGGATCGTCGCCCTCCCGCCGCGTCCACAGGGCGGCGCCGGTCAGGGCGGGTGCGGTGTCGCGGGCCACCTGCTCGAGGACGATCCGCGCTCCCGGGGTGGCCAGCTCGTCGAGCTGCTCCCGCACGATGAAGCGGTGCTCCTCGTGGCACACCACGAGCGGGGGCGAGAGCCTGACTTCGCCGCCCGGCGGGAGCGAAGCCGCCCGTTGCACCGCCTCCTGGAGCAGTGAGCGCTCGCCGAAGGGACGCAGCAGTTGCTTGGGATGTCTCTCGCGCGACAGGGGCCAGAGCCGGGTGCCGGCCCCTCCCGCGAGGATGACCGGAACGACGAGGGTTCCTTCCAATTCCTCCTGCCTCCTCTCGGGCTTCTCGTCCGCCCGGTTCGGTGCGGCTACTCTACAGGACGAGCGCCCCCACGTAGGCACCGAGCAGCACGACCACCGCCGCCACCGCGGCCCGGGTCGACCAGCTCCGCCCGAGCGGACCGTGCGGCGCGTGCGCCTCGCGAAGGCTGCGCTCCCCGACCCCGGCGAGGGTACGCACCCCGTGTCGCACTCGCTCGTCGAGGCGCCGCAGGAGCGGCGCGCTCCGGCGCAGCGCGCCGGGGATCAGGCGCCGGTACACCCACTCGGCGTCCAGGTTCACGCTGCGAAGCTCCGGCGGATAGAGCCCGGAGAGGCGGAGCCAGAGGAAGGCCAGCGCGGAGAAGAAGAGGAGCTGCAACTGGGCGAGCACGTGGCCCGCGGTATAGGGCGCGTAGTCGATGGCGAAGGGCACCAGCGCGTAGAGCAGGTGCGGGGCGCATCCGATGGCGACGCACAAGGCCGCCGCGAGCGCCATCGCGAGGAGCATGTTGGCCGGGGGATCGGTGGTGCGGATCCCCGAGTCGTGGGCGAAGAACGCGAAGAAGGGGATCTTGATCCCGGCGTGGTGGAACACCCCGGCGGAGGCGAAGAGCAGGCCCAGCCACACCCACGAGTACCCTTCCCCGGCCGCCGCCGACATCACCAGGGTCTTGCTCACGAAGCCGCTGAAGAGCGGAAAGGCGGAGATCGACGCCGCGCCGACGATGCACAGTGCGGTCGTCTTCGGCATGCTCTTGTACAGGCCGCCGAGGTCGGAGCCGTTGATGCGGCCGGTCAT
>CAYFYD010000419.1:0-3970 GCA_964347195.1 uncultured Ectothiorhodospiraceae bacterium | reverse complement strand
TGTGCAGTTGGCGCGGCTGCGCAGCGGCCACCGCTGCGTGACCAGCATCACGAACGTGGTGGGGATCGAGAACGACATCGTGACCACCGAGGAGATGTGGCGGCACCGGGCGGTGGACGACGGGCACGTGTTCGAGAGCTCCGGACGCCAGCCCTCGTGGATGGCCGCGGTGGAGGCGCTGAACCTGCGCGAGCCGCTGCTCGCGGCGCTCGCGGCCGACCCGCGCATCGGGGCGAACGAGCCGTGAGCCCGACGGGGCTCGCCTTCGCCGCCGCCGGGGGCGTGGCGCTGCTCGTCGCCGCCGCGGGCGCGGGGCTGCTCGCCTGGCGGCGCGCCCGCGGCCCGGACCTCGAGCGCCGGCTGCGCCGCGCCGCCGCCCCCCTGCTCGGCCTCGCCGCGACCGGGGCGGGCGAAGCGGGCGAGAGCATCTTCCGCCCCGCCGAGAAGCGCCACCGGCTGCGCCGGCTCGTCCAGTCCGCCTACCCCCTGCTCGACGCCCGCGCCGTCCCCAAGGCGGCGGGGGCGGGGGTGCTCGCGGCCGGCGGGGCCTGGCTCTCGCTGTGGTTCCTCAAGGTGCCCGCGGGCTGGTGGACCCCGCCCCTCGTCGGCCTCGCCGGCGCCGGGGTCGCCTGGTACGCCCTGGGCTGGCTGCAGGCGCGCCAGGAGGCGGAGTTCGTGCGCCGATTCCCCGAGATCGTGGACCAGATCGTGCGCCTCGCCGGCGCCGGGGTGCCCGCGCTCGAGGCGGTCTCGGTCGCCGCCGAGGACGCGCCGCCGCCGATCGCCCCGATCCTGCGCAGCCTGTGCGACGGACTGCTCGCCGGCCTCGATCCGGACACCGCGCTGCGCATGGCCGCCGACCGGGTGCGCCTGGCCGAGTTCACCCTCTTCGCCGCCGTCATCCGCCTGCAACGGCGCGCCGGCGGCGGCATCTCCGTGGCGTTCTCCAACCTCGCGGCCACGCTGCGCGAGCGCCGCGGCACCGCGCTCAAGGCCCACGCCGCCACCGCCCAGACCCGGCTCACCCTCCTCGTGCTCAGCGTCATGCCGGTCGCGGTGCTCGTCATGCAGAAGTTCACCGCTCCGGAGTCGGTCGCGATCCTCTTCGGCACCGAGCAGGGCACGACGCTGCTGCGCTGGGGGGTGGGGCTCATCGTCGCCGGCCTGCTCATCGCGCGGACCGTCGCCGCGCGCGCCGTGCGATAGCGGAGGGGGAGACGCCGGTGACGCCCGCCCTGCTCATCGCGGTGATCTGCGGCATCGTCGCGAGCACCCTCATCCTCGGGGGGATGGGACTGCTCGTGCTCCGCGAGGTCAAGCGCGCGCTCGACTTCGACCGCCGCCTCGGGGTGCCGCGCGCCCCGGCGCTCGCCTTCGGCCTGTGGGCGGAGCGTCGCGTGCCCCGGCTCGGCGGGGGCGGGCGCGAGGCGCGCGCGCTCGCGCTCGCGTTCCTGCGCCTGGGCTCGATGCTCGTGCCCGTCGGCGCGGCGGAGCGCGAGAAGCTCGCCGCCCTGCTGCGTCAGGCCGGCTTCGGACAGCGTGACGCGCTCTCGTACTTCCTCTCGTTCAAGCTCGCCGGCGCCCTCCTCTTCGGCGCCGGGGCCGGCCTGCACGCGGCGGGCTCCCAGACCCTCGGCGCCCACGCCCTGCTCGTCGCCTTCGTCGCGGTGGCGGGACTCGTCCTCGGCGGTATCCTGCCCGAGTACGCGCTGCGCGTCCTCGTCGCCCGGCGCCTGCGCCGGATGGCCGCCGCGCTGCCCGACGCCCTCGACCTCATGGTCATGTGTCTCGAGTCCGGCCTCACCTTCGAGCGCGCGCTCCTCACCGTGGCCGTCGAGCTCGCCCCCATCCAGCCCGAGCTCGCTGGGGAGTTCCGTCAGATCGAGGCCGAGCTGCGCCTGGCCTCCGACCGCCGCGCCGTCCTCCAGGCCTTCTACCGGCGCACCGAGATCGACGGCCTGCGCGACATGGCCATGACCCTCATCCAGGCCGACCGCTTCGGCACCCCCCTCACCCAGGCGATGAAGAACATCGCCGCGAGCGAGCGCCTGCAGCGCGCCGCCCGGGTCGCCGCCCGGACCGAGCGCCTCCCCGTCCTCATGACCCTGCCCATGATCCTCTTCGTGGTGCCCGGGACCATCCTCCTGGTCGCCGGTCCCGCCTTCCTCACCGCCATGCAGGCGCTCGGTGGGCTGGGAGGAGGCTGAGGTGCCCGGGGCCGCCCCCGGCTCCTCCCCGCGCGCCCGGCGCGCGCTCGCCTGCGCCCTGCTCGCGGGCGCGCTCTCCCTCTCCGGGAACGCGCCCGCGGCGGAGCCCATCAAGCCGATCCCGGAGACGGTCGAAGTCGACCCCGGGAAGGTCGCGCTCGGCCGCGACCTCTTCCACGAACCCCTGCTGTCCAAGGACGACAGCATCTCGTGCGCGAGCTGCCACGACCTCGCTGCCGGCGGCGACGACGGGCGTCGGGTCTCGCTCGGAATAGAGGGGAAGGAAGGGACGATCAACGCCCCCACCGTGTTCAACGTCGGGCTCAACTTCAAGCAGTTCTGGGACGGCCGGGCAAAGACGGTGGAAGACCAGATCGACGGCCCGGTGCAGTCCCCGATCGAGATGGGGAGCCTGTGGCCCGAGGTGGTCGCCAAGCTCTCCCGGCACGAGACCTACCCCCGTCGCTTCAACGCGATCTACTCCGAAGGCATCCGCCGCAACACCATCAAGGACGCGCTCGGGCACTTCGTGCGCTCTCTCGTCACGCCCGGCAGCCGCTTCGACCGGTGGCTTCAGGGCGACGAGGGCGCGCTGAACGCGCAGGAGCGGCGCGGCTACACGCTCTTCAAACGCTACGGGTGCGTGTCCTGCCACCAGGGCGCGAACGTGGGCGGCAACATGTTCCAGGTCTTCGGGGTGCTCAACGAGTACTTCAAGCGCCGGGGAAACATCACCGAAGCCGACCTGGGGCGCTACAATGTGACCGGAAACGAGGCGGACCGTCACTCCTTCAAGGTCCCGAGTCTGCGCATGGCGGCGATGACCGCGCCCTATCTGCACGACGGCAGCGCCGCGACGCTGCGGGATGCCGTCGATGCGATGTTCGAGTTCCAGTAGGGGCGCGAGGCGCCCGATGAAGACAAAGAGGCGATCGTCGCGTTCATCCGGACGCTGGCGGGCCCCATCGCGAAGGAGCTGTCACCATGAAGGCACGCGCACTCACACTGGGCATCGTGGTGTCCGTGGTGCTGCTCGGCATCGCGGGGGGGTTGCACTTCCTCGCCGGGAGCTTGGGGGAGCAGGGTTACCGCGACGCGGTGTCGCTCACGCGCCAGGTCCACCAGCTCTCTTCGGAGTGGAGCGTGGAGGTCGCGCGGGTGAAGGCCGACCCCTTGGCCGACTTCGACTCGCTCGCCGCGTTCATTCCGCGCATGGTGCGGCTGAAGGGGGAGTTGCTCGAGGCCGCACGGGGGATTCCCGGGCTGCCCGACCGGCTCGCGAGCGACATCAGCGCGTACCTGAGTACGGTGGAGGCGAAGGAGGAGCGCATCGAGCGCTTCAAGACCGGGTACGCGGTGGTGCGCAACTCCGCGCGCTACCTGCCGCTCGCGGCGGCCAACGTGACCCGTCAGGCCCGGGAGGCGCGCGACGAGGGGCTGGCGAGCGCGATCGCGGTGCTGGTGCAGGACATGGACCTGTACCTGGCCAGTCCCACCGAGACCGCGCGCACGCGCCTCGACGAGGAGCTCGCGCGGTTGCGCGAGGCGAGCCTGTCGCATCCCCCGGCGCTCGCCAACGGGCTCGCCAACCTGCTCGCGCACGCCGAGGTGCTGCTGGACCGGCAGGGGCCCACCGAGGAGCTCTTCCGGGGGGCCACCTCGGGCGACATCGCCGAGTTCACCGCGCGCCTGACCGGCAGCCTCGAGTTCGAGCTCGGCCGCAAGGAGCTGCGCTCGCTGTGGTACGAGCGCGGCGTGCTCGC
>CAYFYD010000418.1:0-3979 GCA_964347195.1 uncultured Ectothiorhodospiraceae bacterium | reverse complement strand
GCGGTGGCCGCTCCCGCGGCCATCGACTCCCCTTCCGTCCTGCCGATCTGCTCGATGCGCAGCGCGTCGATGGTGATGTCCTGGGTCGCGGACGCGATGGCGATGACGAGGCCGATGGCGATCACGCCGCTCAGGTGCGCCGCCGGCTCCACCGTGCTCCACAGGACGAGACAGATCAGGATCACGGCCTGGAGCGCGACGATCCAGGCGCGGCGGGGTCCGAGACGCTCCGACAGCCAGGGCAGGCGGACCCGGTCGATGAGCGGCGCCCAGAGGAAGTTGAACGCATAGACCCCGAAGATGAGGCCGGCCCAGCCGATGGTGCTGCGGCTCAAGCCGTCTTCCTTGAGCCACAGGCTCAGGCCGCTGCCGATCAGGACCCAGGGAAAGCCGCTGATGATCCCGAGGAGCAGGATCCGGGCCATGCGCCGCTCGAAGTAGACGGCGAGCGATTCCGCGCTTCCAGCCCGCATTGCTCAGCGATCTCCTGCTGCGGACGCCGGCCTCGAAGCGGTGGGCGGGCGTACTCCCTCGAGCCCCTTCGACATGGTCACCACTGTGCCTTCAGTGTCTCTCGGGTCCGTCGTGCACCCGCGCTCCAAGGCGTCTCTACGTCCGCGACTCACGAAGCGCAGGTAGCGAATGCGGGCCAGGCACGATGCTCCCTTCCCCTCTACGGCCGCGTCTCAGATCCACCCCCGGGCCTTGAGGGCGGGGGCGAAGGAGCGGCTGACCGGGACGCTGCTGCCGTTGACGAGGCGCAGGCTCACGCGGCCGGCGCGGCGCTCCACCCGGTCCACGGCGGCGCGGGAGACCCAGTGCGAGCGGTGCACCTGCATGCCGTCTGCGTCCTCGACCTCGCGGAGCGCGTCGCGGAAGCGCAGCAGCAGCATCTCCATGCCTCGTGCGGTGTGGACCTCGACGTAGTGGTCCTGCATGCGCAGGTGGAGCAGCTCGCCCCGCGAGCGCGTGGAGAGCCGGGCGAGCAGGGCCGCCGCCGGCGCGGCGGACTCCGGCTCCCCTGCGTCCGAAGCGGCATCCGCGAGGTCCGGGGCATGCTCCCCCCACGCCGCGTTCTCCGGCGCTGCGCCGGGTGGGGGCGAATCGGCCGCGGCCTCACGCTGCCGCAGCGACCGCTCGATGAGGTGGAACACGAGAGACCCGATCATGAGCTGGAGCACCGCGACCTGGGCGTAGAGCCCGAGGACCCCTTCGATGCCGGAGGGCCGGTAGTCCAGGTAGGCGGCCACCGCCAGCCATACCGCGCCGATCCCCGGCGCCGCGGCGACGAGGCTCGCGAGCACGAGCCCGGCCCCGGGGGGCCATTCCCGCGCGAAGAAGATGCGGAGCGTGACGTTGAACACGACGTAGGCGCAGAGCCAGTTGACTCCCACCGTGATCGTCCAGAACACCAGCCGATCGGAAACATCGAGGGAAGCCCAGGTGCCGAAGGGGCCGAGGTAGGCGAGCAGCGCCACCGTGACCAGGAAAGCGGCGAGATGGAAGCCGGCCCGCCTCCCGATCCGCCACTGGCGAATCGTGAATGGCGCCCGGCCCGCCGCTCGCGAAAAACCCTTGTGGTTCACGAATTTCCGATTGCCGGCAGCGTGCAAGGCTCCCCAGGATCTAGCGCACGGCGCGCCGGGCCCCGGACGCCGCCTCGATCGTCACCCACTCGGGAGAACCCATCATGATCCACCGACTCCTCGCCTGCGCCGGCCTCGCCGGCATTCTAGCCGTCCCGGCCGGCGCCGCCGACCTCGCCATCGAGGTGCGCGGCATGCGCTCCGGGGAGGGGCGCCTCTTCGTCGCGGTCCACTCGCCGGAGACGAGCGCCACCTTCCCCGCCGCCGCCGGCATGGTGGCCGGCTTCGAGCAGCGCGCCCGCCCCGGCGCCATCCGCCTCGTGCTGCGCGACCTGCCCCCCGGACGCTATGCGGTGAACGCCTTCCACGACGAGAACGGCAACGGCGAGCTCGACACCAACCTCGTCGGAATCCCCTCCGAGGGCTTCGGCTTCGCCAACGATCCGCCTTCGACCTTCGGCCCCCCCGGCTTCGAGGCCGCCGCGGTGGCCCTCGGCGACGGGTCCGCGGCCGCCGCCGTCATGACCCTGAGCTACCCGCAGCAGCAGGGCGGCTCCTGATGCCCGCCGCGACCTGGAAGCGCAGGGGCTTCCTGCGCACGGCGGGGCTCGCGGGCCTCGCCGCTCCCCTCTCCCCCCTGGTGCCCCTGCGCGCCCTCGCGGGGGAAGGGGACTGGTCGGCGGACTTCGCCCGCGCACTCGAGGCCAATCCGATGCTGCTCGGCTGGCGCGGCGTCTCGGCCGGGCGGCTCGACGGTGAGGCGCGGGTCGAGGGCCGTCTGCCGGAGGAGCTGCGGGGGACCTTCTACCGCAACGGGCCGGCACTGCATCAACGCTTCGGGCTCCGCTACCGCCACTGGTTCGACGGCGACGGCATGGTGCAGGCCTACCGCTTCGACGGCCGCGGCGTCTCCCATCGCGGCCGGGTCCTCATGACGCCGAAGCTCGCGCGCGAGGAGGCGGCGGGGCGGCGCCTCTTCTCCGGATTCGCGACCCGCGTCGAGGGCGGGGAACGGCTGCTACGCCCCGATGACATCAACACCGCCAACATATCGGTGCTCGACCATCACGGCGAGCTGCTCGCGCTGTGGGAAGGAGGCTCGGCGAGCGTGCTCGAGCGCGACACCCTCGCGTGGCGGAGCTTCAAGGTATGGGGAGAGCGCCTCGAGGGACTGCCCTTCAGCGCCCACCCGAAGGTGGAGCCCGACGGCACCCTGTGGGCCTTCGGATGCAGCCTCGCACCGGAGCGGACCCTCCTGCTCTATCACATCGCCCCGGACGGCGAGCTCGTGAAGGTGAAACGGGTCGATGTCGGCCCGCTCGGCATGGTGCACGACTTCGTGGTCACCGCGCGGCACCTGGTGATCGTCATCCCGCCCCTGGTGCTCGAGCCCGGGCCGGGCCTCGAGTCGCTGCTCGACGCCCTGGTCTGGCGGCCCGCGCTGGGCTCCCGGGCGCTCGTGGTCGACAAGGACGACTTCGACGCCCGGCGCTGGTACCAGTTGCCGGCCGCTTTCGGCTTTCACCACGGCAACGGGTGGGAGGACCGGAGCGGAGTCATCCGCTTCGACCACTGCGTCGCCGCCGACGCCACCCTGGTGAGCGAAACGATGCGCTTCGTGATGCGCGGCGAGTTCAGGGCCTCCGCGCCGGAGGTCTACACCCGCTTCACGCTCCGCCCGGACGGGCGCGCGGAAGTCGAGGCCACGGGCGAGCAGGCGGAGTTCCCCCGCATCGCGCCCGCCGCGATGGGCCGGCGCAACCGTTACGTCCATACCCTCGGTGCGCCGTCGCACGGCGCCGCCGGCTGGCGCCTGCGCCGGGTGGTCAAGCGGGACCTGGAGGACGGCGCCGCCACCGAGAGCTTCGACTACGGCCCCGGAGTGCTCCCCGAAGAGCACGTCTTCGTGCCGAGGCAGGCCCCGCGCTCCGAGGACGACGGCTGGCTGCTCGGTCCCTTCCTCGACTATGCACAGAAAGCGAGCGGCATTGCGGTCTTCGACGCCCGGCACGTCGGGGACGGACCACTCGCCCGCGCCTGGCTCGACTATCCCCTCCCGCTCGCCTTCCACGGCCACTTCACCCCGGCCTGAGCGGCGGACGGGCGGGTTCTACTCCAGTGCCTCCAGCGACTCGGGCAGGATCTGTCCACCGTCCACGATGATGGTCTGGCCGGTGATGTAGCCCGCCTCCCTGGAGGCGAGGAACAGGGCCGCGTAGCCGATGTCTTCGACCACCCCGAGCTTCTTCAGCGGGATCGAAGCGGCCATGGTGGAGAGGTAGTCGTCGCCCAAGCCCTCGAGCCCTTCGGTGACCATGTTGCCGGGCAGGACCGCGTTCACCGAGATCCCGGACCGGGCGAGCTCGATGCACACAGATCGGAAGACACACCTC
>CAYFYD010000417.1:0-3988 GCA_964347195.1 uncultured Ectothiorhodospiraceae bacterium | reverse complement strand
GCCCGCCCCCCCGCCCCGCGCCCCCCCCCCGCCCGCGGCGGCGCGCCGCGGCGGCGACGCAGACCACGAGATCGAGGCCGTGCTCGGCCGCGAGCGCGGCCCAGCTCTCGCCGACGTTGCGCTCGTCCTGCGGCGGCGTGCTGGCGCGCGCGCCGGCATACACGCCGTCGTGGTAGAAGAACACGCGGGTCACCTCGTGGCCCTTCGCGAGCGCGGCGCGCACGAAGTGGTAAGCCGAGTCGGCCGACTGGCGCCGGCCCGGCCCTTCGCTCACCACGATGCCGAACTTCACGGAGCGCGTCCGCTCGGCGGCTCGCCTAGCGCCCCACGCGTGGCGACGGGGACGACGGCGCCCGACACGGCGGCGGAGATCATCGCCTTCGGCGGGCCGAGGGCCTTCTCCACCACTTCGCGGAACCCCTCCGCCTCGACGAACCCGACCACGCGATAGCGGGGGCGCTCGCGGCCGTCGGCTCCGAAGAACAGGATGGCGGGCGGCCCGAAGAGTCCGAATCGGGCGAGCAGGGCGCGGTCCCGTTCGTCGTTGGCGGTCACGTCGGCCTTGAGCAGCACGGTGCCGCTCAGGGCGCGGCGCACCGCCGCGTCGGGAAAGGTGCGGCGCTCCATCTCCTTGCAGCTCACGCACCAGTCCGCGTAGAAGTCGAGCATCACGCCCTGTCCGCGCGCGGCGGCGCGCTCGAGCTCCGCAGTCAGGCCGTCGGGCCCCTTCACCGGCGTGAACGCCACCGCGTCACGGGTTCCCGCCCCCCCGGCGAGCCCTCGGAGGGGATGCAGCAGGTCGCCTCCCCCGCTCGCCGCGCCGACCATGAGCAGTACCCCGTAGCAGAGCATCGCGAGGCCGGCGCCCTTCCACAGGCGTCGCCATCCCGCCGCGGCGACCTCGATGCGATCGAAGGCGCCGAGATGGACCGCGCACACGATCAGCAGCGCCGCCCACATCAGCAGCGCCGCCCACGGCGGCACCACGCGCTCGAGCAGGTAGATGGCGACGCCGAGGAGCAGCACGCCGAACACCCGCTCGACCGCTTTCATCCAGGGGCCGGCCTTCGGCGCGAGGCGGCCCGCCGAGGTGCCGGCGACGAGCAGGGGCACGCCCATGCCCAGCGCGAGCGAGAACAGGGCCAGCCCCCCGAGCCGCGCGTCGCCGGTTCCCGCGATGTAGATCAGGGCGCCGGCGAGCGGAGGAGCGACGCAGGGTCCCACGACGAGCGCCGACAGCGCCCCCATCGCCGCGACCCCCAGCCAGGTGCCGCCGCGCTGGCGGCCGGAGAGGCCGGCAAGGCGACTCTGCCACGCCGCCGGCATCTGGAGGCGGTAGAAGCCGAACATCGAGAGCGCGAGCAGAACGAAGAGCCCGCTGAAGGACACGATCACCGCGGGATGCTGGAAGAACGCCTGCAACCCCGCTCCGGAGAGCCCCGCGAGCACGCCGGCGCCACTGTAGGCGAGCGCCATCGCCAGCACGTAGACGAGGGAGAGCGCGAAGGCCCGGGGGGCACCGGTCCTCTTCCGGTCCCCGAGCACGATCGCGGACAGGATGGGGACCATCGGCAGCACGCAGGGCGTGAACGCGAGCAGCAGACCGAAGAGCGCGAACTGGGCCATCACCACCGGAAGAGTGCCGGTCGCGAGCGCGCGCGCGACCCGGTCCTGCCGGGACAGGAAGCCCTCGTTGGCCTCCCCGTCGAGGGAGAGGGCGGCGCCCGCCCCCGCCCCGGGGAGGGCGGAGTCGAGGTCGAAGGCGAGCGTCCTCGTGATCGGCGGATAGCACAGCCCCGCGTCCGCACAGCCCTGGAAGGTCACGTCGACCCGTCCCTGGCGAGGGAGCGCGGTGCCGGACCGGAGGGCGAGCGCCGCCTCCACCTCACGGTAGTACACCTCCATCTCCCCGAAGTACTCGTCCCGCTTGATCTCTCCCGGCGGAAGCAGCGGGGACGCGAGCCGAAATCCCTCGCCCGGGGCGGGAGCGAAGACGAAACGCTCGCGGTACAGGTAATAGCCCGGCGCGATGTCGAAGCGCACCCTCAGCGCTTCGTCCGAGACCGCGTAGGCGCCGGCTACGAACGCGGTGTCGGGATCGAGGAAGGTCTCCTCGGGCTCGGCGAACAGGCCCTCCGCGGCATGGCTGGCCGCCGCCGCGAGCGCGAGCAGCATCACGACCGTCTGCCCCGCGCGGAGGAGGTGGGTGGAACTCAGCATGGAAGCGGGGCGTGCGCCGGAACCGTAACCCTCGCGATTATAGGCATTTGCCCGGCCGCGCGCGGCGGACCGTCCTGTGCCGCACCGTGGTCTTCAGAACCCGCATGGACGATCCGGCCACCCCGTCGCATGAAAAGGTCCGGCGTCGCGAAGGCGGTTCTCCTGGATACGCGGTACATCGCCCGTCCCGAGTCTGTTTTCACAGCAAACTCGGGGTTCGGGATCCGCCGCCCGAAATGGATTCCCGCGGACCCTGTCCCCGACCCCGATCGGGGAGCGGGAACGACGGGAGGCGGCGCGGGGGTGACGGGAGAGGAAACGGGAATCCATCGACCGATTCCGGCATTTCGAACCCCGAAACTCGAGCAAGAAACACGACACCCGCTCCCGTCGTCGTGGCGGTCGCCGCGGTCCGCACGCCGAAGGGCCGCGCCGGCTCGGACGAGGGATGGCGCTCCGCGGGGGCACGTCGCTCCAGGCAGGCTCAGCCGGCGTGAAGCGCCCCGTGGGGCCGGCTCTCCGACATGTAGGCGGGTCCCACCGCGACGAACTCCGCCTTTCTCTGCAGCTCCTTCACGTTGCGCGCTCCCGCGTAGGTCATGCCGCTTCGCAGGCCGCCCATCAGCTCCTCGATGCAGGCCTGCGCGCTCCCGCTGACCGGCGCCCAGAAGTCGGTGCCCTCCGGCACCGTGTTGCGCTTGAGCCCGCCGTAGAAGTCGAGCTGAAAGTCCTCGCTCGCCTGGCCGCGGGACTTCGCTTCCCGCACGTCCCCGTTGCCGGCGATCGGACGCTTCTCCGATGCGCTCTCCTCGGTGAGGGCGAAGAGCTTGCCGATCATCACGCTGCTCGCGCCGGCCGCGAGCGCGAGCACGATGTCGCGGCTGCCGCGGATGCCGCCGTCGGCGATGAGCGGCACGCGCAGCTTGTCGGCGACCGCGGCGCAGTCGCGCACCGCGGTGAACTGCGGAACGCCGAATCCCGTCACCATGCGGGTGGTGCAGGCGGCCCCGGGGCCGATGCCCACCTTGACCGCGTCCGCGCCAGCATTGACGAGGTCGTGATAGGCCATCGCGGTGCACACGTTGCCGGCGATCACCTGCTTGTCGTCATGGGAGCGCTTGAGCTGCTCCACGAATCGCATCATCTGGTCGGAGTGCCCGTGCGCAATGTCCACGCACACCCCCAGCGCGCCGAGATCGAGGAGCGCGCGGACCCCGTCGAGGTCCTTCATTCCGCACGAGACGAAGGTACGGCCCTCGAAGCGGCGCACCCAGCGCCGCTGCCCCCCTTCGCCGGTGAAACGGTGGTAGATGGGAAGGGTGCCGTGGGCGAGCAGCACTTCGGCGAGCTCCTCGCCGATCACGCTGTCCATGTTCGCGGCGACGAGGGGAATGTCGACCCGACGGTCACGGGTCAGCCAGGTCTGAAGGCTCGGCTCGGTGCGCGACGGAATGTTGTTGAACTGCGGCACGAGCGCGACTTCGTCGAACGTGTACGTTCGTCGCATGGCGGCATCACCTCACGGCACTTGCCCGCACACTACCTGCGCTTCGTGAGCTGCGGGCGTCGAGACGCCTTGGAGCGCGGGCGCACGGACTCGAGAGACGGGTGCGGGCGAGCCGGAAACCGGCGAAGCGCCGGTAGCGCTTCGCCGGGCTGAGCGGGCGAGCTACGGAGGGCCTGCCCGGCCAGCAAGCGAAGCAGGGACTGCGTCAGGACCATTCAGAAGTCGAGTTGCGGGGGTCGAAGTACTGGAATCAGGCGATGG
>CAYFYD010000416.1:0-4014 GCA_964347195.1 uncultured Ectothiorhodospiraceae bacterium | reverse complement strand
CGCCTGATTCCAGTACTTCGAACCCCGCAACTCGACTTCTGAATGGTCCTGCCCGGGCGGCGCGGAGCGAGGCGCGACATGCGAACGAGGAGTTTCGTCGGCCGGCGGGTCGTGGTCACCGGAGGGGCGAAGGGGATCGGGCGGGGGCTCTGCGAGGCGTTCGCCGCGCAGGGGGCCGCGGTGCTCTGCCTCGACATCGACGAGGAGGCGGGGACCGACCTCTCCCGGCGTTTCGAACGCATCGCGTTCTTCCGGGCCGACGTGTCCCGGGGAGCCGAATGCGAGGCGGCGAGGCGTCAGGCGGTGTCGTCGCTCGGCGGCATCGACGTGCTGTGCAACAACGCCGGCATCCAACCGCCGCAAAGCTACGTGCCCGCCCACGAGCTGCCGGAAGCGCTCTGGGACCGGATCATCGCGGTCAACCTGAAGAGCTGCTTCCTGATGACGAAGCACTGCGTGCCCGAGCTGAGGCGCCGGGGCGGCGGAGTCATCGTCAACGTCGCGAGTGTCCAGGGACGGCAGTCGATGAAGGGGGTGGCGGCCTATGCCGCGAGCAAGGGCGGGATTCTCGCCCTCACCCGACAACTGGCGCTCGAGTATGCGGAGGACAACATCCGGGTGCTCGCCGTCAACCCGGGCACCATCGATACCCCCATGACCCGGGGCGAGCTGGCGGGGATGACTCCGGAGCGGGCGGATCGCGCCTGGGAGACCATGGCGCGGGCTCACCCGCTGGGCAGGATCGGCCGCCCCGCGGACGTCGCGAGCCTCGTCCTCTTCCTCGCGAGCGACGAGGCATCGTTCATGACCGGGGCCGGCATCGACTGCGACGGCGGCCTGATGGCGCAGGGCGCGTGGGCGGACGCCGAGGAGGACGGCCCCGCGTAGAATGCTTCGCGCGCACTCCCGTCCTCGAACCAAGGCTGATTGGTTCTCTTGACCGTGTCCAGTAAATTCAAGGGGGCATGTCGATCGCCGAGCGTTTCGAGCGAAGTCGTCGTCAACCGAAGAAAGAGCTTCTGCATCAAGCAGCTACGCTGTCCGGCGGCGAACCGGGACGCCCACGAACTGCTCTGCCCTGGTCCTCGAACCCGGTGCCCTTTGAAGCCATGTACAGGATCGTCTATCCCGACGCGGGCGAGCACTTCGACGAGGAGCTGAGCGAAGCGAGCCGCCGCAAGCTCGACGCCCTCGGGGGCCTCGTCGTGCACTACGGCCGCCCGGAGAGCGACGAGGCGTACCTGCGCCGCATCGGAGACGCACGGGCGATTCTGCTCGGGTGGGACCTGCCGGCCGGCGTGATGCTGGCGGCGCCGGCGCTCGAGCTGGTGGTGTTCACCGGGATCGGCGCTGCCCGCTTCGTCGACCTCCCCAGGGCGGCGGCGAAGGGCATTACCGTATGCAACTGCCCGGGATACTCGGACCACACAGTGGCGGAACACGCGCTCGCCCTGCTCTTCGCGGCCGCGCGGCAGGTGCCGCGACTCGATGCGGATCTGCGCGCCGGGCGCTGGAACCAGTCTTCGATGGGCATGGGGCTCGAGGGTCGCCTGCTCGGAGTCGTCGGATTCGGCGGGATCGGGCAGCGCTTCGCGGCGCTCGCCAAGGCCATCGGGATGCGGGTGATGGCCTGGACCCGGAGCCCCGACCCGGCACGGGCGCGGGCGGCCGGCGTCGAGTTCGCGGCCCTCGATCGCCTGCTCGCGGAATGCGACGCGATCTCGCTCCACGTGGCGGGGACGCCCGAGACCGAAGGCCTGATCGACGCGGCCGCGATCGCCCGCATGAAGCCGGGCGCGGTGCTCGTCAACACCGCGCGGGGAGAGCTGGTCGACGAGGACGCGCTGATCGACGCGCTCCGCAGCGGGCGGCTCCGGGCCGCCGGCATCGACGTGTACCGCGAGGAGCCTCTACCCGCCTCCCACCCCTTCCTCGCGCTCGACAACGTGGTGCTGACCCCGCACGTCGGCTACAACACCCCGGAGGCGACCATCGCGCTCCATGACATCGCGGTGGAGGGTCTGGTGCGCTATTTCTCGGGGGAGCCGGTCAACGTCGTGGCGGCGCCGGTCTGAGGGGGGCGCTCGCGCCGCGTCTCCCGGCGCGGAGCTGCGCGGCGGCGTTCCGGGCCGGTCTCCGGTGATCCGCCTTCGACGCGGGGGTGGCGATCCTCGTCCGGGCCGACTCCGATGCTCCCCGCTGGGCGCGCGATGCCTGCATGAGCAGGATCGCGCCCACCACGATGAAGGCGCCGAAGCCCACTGCGGCGGGAAGCGGTTCTCCGAGCACCGTCACTGCGACCGCGATCGCGGTCAGCGGCTCCACGTTGGTGAGCATCGAGGTCGGCACCGAGCCCACCAGCTCGATGGAGAGAAACATGCTGGTGATCGCGATCATGAAGAGCACGGTGACCAGGACCACGAGCGCGAGACCCTCGAAGGATTCGGGGACCGCCATGCCCCCTTCGGGCACCAGAGTGAGCGCGGAGAGGGCGGCGGCGCTGACCGCCATGTAGAAGGTGACCTCGATGAAGTCGGTCGCCTCCAGCAGGCGGTTGCTCACGACGTACATGACGGCCACCGTCAGCGCGGAGGCGCCCGCGAACCCGAGGCCGAGGGGGTGCAGCGAAGTGAAGGAGACCTCGAGGGCGATGAAGAGGCCGCAGAAAGCCGCCGCGACCGCGGCGAACTCGACGGGGTTCACCCGGCTGCGCATCAGCGCCGCGGTCGCGAGCACCACCAGCGCCGGGTGGAGGTAGAAGACGATGGTGGTGAGGCTGACCGGGATGTAGACGATGGAGGAGAGGTTGAAGACCGTGATCATGAAGCTGAACACGCCGAGCAGCAGCATCGTCCCGAGCACCCGCGGGCGCAGCCGGCGAAACCTCCGCTTCGCCGCGAGCCAGGCGCCGAGCACCAGAATGAGAGACCCGTAGCGCAGCAGCGAGAGGCCGGCGGGGGTGAAGCCGTGGTCGTAGGTGAGCCGGGAGAGGGCGAGGGCGGCGCCGTAGCCGATGCCGGCGGTCAGACCCGCGAGGGAGCCGAGGAGCAGGCGCGCGCGGGGCCGGCGGGGCGACACGGAAGGCCCGGGGACGGCGGCGGGACCGACTCAGCCGCCCGCTCGGGCCGACGCGAGGGAGGACGCCGGGAGGGTGGAGCGAGTCGGGTCCGGGGGCCGCCGCAGCGCGGGGCGAAGGCGGATCAGCCCGGCCACGGAGTGCCCCAGCGGTCCAGATGCGTGACCTCCCGCACCGGAAGCCGCCGCACCGGTCCGAAACGGCCGCGCGGATAGCCGATGGGGATCATCGCCGTTACCCCGTAGGCGTCGGGAATGCCGAGCCGTTCACGCAACTCCGCTTCGAACATCTGGTGCAGGGTGGTGAGCGTGGCGCCGAGGCCCAGCGCCCGACAGGCGAGCAGGATGTTCTGCGCCGCGGGAAACGTGGAGCCGTAGGAAGGTGGAGCCAGCCCCTTGCGGTCCTCGGGTGCGATCGCGAAAGGCCAGTCCCGCTTGCCGCAGACCAGGAGCAGCACCGGCGCCTCGTGCAGGTGCACCGCTAGGTGCCAGGCCGCCCGCATCGTGCGCGCACCGCGGCTGTCGTCGTCCGGCTCGGGCATCCGGTCCCCCATCGCGCGCTCCATGACCGTCTGGTAGCGCTGCTGGACGAAGCGCTTCAGATCGGGGTCGCGTACCACCACGAAGGCCCAGGGCTGGGTGTTCTGCCCGCTCGGCGCCTTGGTGCCGGCGGCGATGATGCGCTCGATCGTCTCGTCGGGAATCGGATCGGGCCGGAGGCGGCGCATCGACCGGGTGGTGTCGATGATCTCGAAGAGGTTGCACTCGTCCATCGCCGGGAATCCTCCTTCCTGAGCCTGCTGGTTTTCCCGGGCCTCGCCGTCCGGCCCGGAGCGGCGCCATCCTTGGTCTCCCGGTCCGCCCGAGTCAAGGCCGTGCGGCCGGCGGCAGGGCTCTTCAAAAGTCGGCTTGACGGCTTCAGACTCCGAGCTTCGGGAT
>CAYFYD010000415.1:0-4017 GCA_964347195.1 uncultured Ectothiorhodospiraceae bacterium | reverse complement strand
ATGGATTCCCGCTTCCGCGGGAATGACGGACAATGTGCAGGACGCCACTCCTCGTCGTTCCCGCGAAGCTGGTCCCCGACCCCGATCGAGGGTGAGAATCCATCGCCTGATTCCAGTATTTCGAACCCCGCAACTCGATTTCTGAATGGACCTGGAAGCAACCGAGAGGGGTTGGGCGGATGGCGGCATCTGCACTATCATCCCCCGGACCCGGTCCGCTCGAACGGAGAAACAGGTGCCGCGCCGCGTACTCGCTGCCCTTCTCGGACTCCTGTTGGGCGTCTCGAGCGCCCATTCCGAAGAGAATCCCATGGTAGTCCTGGAAACCACCCTCGGTGACATCACGCTCGAGCTCGAGCCGGCGCTCGCACCCGAGACGAGCGCGAACTTCCTGCGCTACGTCGAAGACGGCTTCTACGACGGCACCATCTTTCACCGGGTCATCAACGGCTTCATGATTCAGGGCGGCGGCCTCGAGCCGGGAATGAAGCGCAAGGCGACCCGCGGCCCGATTCGCAACGAGGCCGACAACAGCTTGGCGAACCGCACCGGCACCATCGCCATGGCACGCACCTCGGACCCGCACTCCGCCACCGCCCAGTTCTTCATCAACACGCGCAACAACCACTTCCTGGACTTCAAGGCGGAAACCCGGGAGGGATGGGGCTACTGCGTGTTCGGTCGGGTGGTCGGCGGCATGGACATCGTCACCCGGATCGAGGAATCGCCCACCGGCTCCCGGTCGGGGCATCGCGACGTGCCCCTGCAGGACATCGTGATCGGGTCCGCCCGGCTGGTCGACGACGGATAGCCGCCGCGGCGCCGGAGCCGCGGGACGCTCCTTCCCGTACCGGACCTGCCGCCGGGGCACCGGAGTGGCGGCCATCGCGCAATGACCACGCTCTTCGTCTCCGATGTCCATCTGAGCCGCGATCGACCCGACATCGTCGATCGCTTCATCGCCTTCCTCGACTTCGAGGCGCGCGCCGCGCGCGCGCTGTACATTCTCGGGGACCTCTTCGACCTCTGGCTCGGGGACGACGACGACCGCGACCCCCACCCCCGGACCGTCGCCGCCCTGCGGCGCCTGAGCGACGCGGGACCGCGGCTCCGGATCATGCGCGGCAACCACGACTTCCTGCTCGGCCCGAGCTTCGAACGGGAAGCGGGCTGCCGGCTTCTGTCCGAGCCCGCCTGCATCGATCTCCCGGGCACCACGGCGGTAGCGCTGCATGGAGACCTGCTGTGCACGAGAGACGAGGACTACCAGACCTTCCGGCGCAGCGCCCGGGACCCCGCGCGGCAAGCCGAGTTCCTTCGCCTTCCCCTCCCGGCGCGCCTGGATCACGCGGCCAGGCTGCGCCACCGTTCTCGGGAGGCCACCCGCCTCAAGCCCTCCGACATCATGGACGTCACGCCGCAGGCGGTGGAACGCATGATGCTGGAGACCCGGACCCGGTGCATGATCCACGGACATACGCATCGGCCGGCGGTGCATGCGCTCGACTGTGCCGGTGAAGCGGCGACGCGCATCGTTCTCGGCGACTGGTACGAGCAGGGCAGCGTGCTCGTCTGGAACGAGGGCGGCTACCGGAGCGAAGCTCTCGACGAGCGCGTCGCGGTCCGGCGTTGATCCGACGGGAGCCGGGCCCGGAGGCCAATCGCGGTGTCCGGCGAGAGACCCCTCCGCATCCGTGTTCGGTTGGCGCACACGGATTCTCCCGCCCCCGGTCGGGGGCGGGGGAGCAGGACAGCCTCTTCGTCCACGCCCCCGAGATTCCCCGCCCCCGGTCGGGGGCGGGGACAAGCTTCCGCGGGAATGACGATACACCAATCGGGGCTATTCCCCGTCTCGCGTACTATTCCCCGTCATTCCCGCGGATACTGTTCCCGTCATTCCACCGGATACTGTTTCCCGTCATTCCCGCGGAAGCGGGAATCCATGCCTTTCCGGGTCGCAGACTCGTCAGCCGATCACGGATGGGCCGCGACGATCCGCTCTCTCGTGTTCCAGGGCGGGGCTACCCGCCCGGCACCGACTCGCCGAAACGATCGCGCAGCTCCCGGCGCACGACCTTGCCGATGTTGCTCTTCGGAAGCTGGTCGGCGAACACCACGCTCTTCGGCCGCTTGTAGCCGGCGAGCTCCGCCGCGCAATGCGCCTTGATCGATTCCTCGCTCGAGCCCGGATCGCTCCTCACCACCACCAGGCGCACCGCCTCCCCGGAGTGTTCGTCCGGCACTCCGATGACCCCCGCTTCCAGCACCCCGGGATGGGAGACCGCCACCTGCTCGACCTCGTTCGGGTACACGTTGAACCCGGACACCAGGATCATGTCCTTCTTGCGATCGAGAATGCGCACGAAGCCCCGCTCGTCCATGGCGGCGATGTCGCCGGTGGCGAGCCATCCGTCCCCGTCCAGACACTCGGCGGTGGCGTCGGGGCGGTTCCAGTAGCCGCGCATCACCTGCGGCCCGCGAACGCAGAGCTCCCCCGGCTCCCCCTGCGGCACGACGGCTCCGTCCGGGCCGCGCATGCACACCTCGGTGGACGGTATCGGCAAGCCGATGCTGCCGGTGTAGCCCTTCGCGTCGAGGGGGTTGATGCACACCGCGGGAGACGCTTCGGTCAGGCCGTAGGCTTCGAGCAGGGGACACCCCGTCACTTCCTGCCAGCGCTCCGCCACCGCGCGCTGCACCGACATCCCTCCGCCGAGCGAGAGCTTGAGTCCCGAGAAATCGATGGCATCGAAGCCGGGGGTGTTGAGCAGGGCGTTGAAGAGCGTGTTCACCCCGGGCAAGGCGCTGAAGCGAAGACGCGAGAGCTCGCGCACGAAGGCGGGCAGGTCTCGCGGATTGGTGATCAGGTGGTTGACGCCCCCGATGCACAGGAAGGTGATGCAGTTCGCGGTGAGAGCGAAGATGTGATACAGGGGCAAGGCGGTGATGATGCCCTCGGAGTCGTCTCCGAAGACGGGGCTGATCCACGCCTTCGACTGCTCGACGTTCGCCACCATGTTGCCGTGCGTCAGCATCGCCCCCTTGGAGACACCGGTGGTGCCGCCGGTGTACTGGAGGAAGGCGAGATCGTCCCGATCGAGCTCGACCGCTCGCGGGGGCCGGGACCCGCGCGCCAGCGCCTGCCGGAACGGGACGCTGTCGACCAGCCGATAGCGAGGAACCGCCTTCCTGACGTAGCGGACGACGAAGTTCACCAGCCAGGACTTTGGCGCGGGGAGCATGTCGCCCACCGCGCTCACGACGACCACTTCCACCGCGCTGCCCTCGATCGCTTCCTGCACGACGTTCGCGAAGTTCTCGAGCACGATGATGACGCGGGCACCGGAGTCCCGGAGCTGATGCGAGAGCTCGCGGGGCGTGTACAGCGGATTGGTGTTCACCACCACCGCACCCGCGCGCAACGCCCCGAACAACGCCACCGGATACTGCAGCAGATTGGGCATCATGATCGCCACGCGATCGCCTTTCTCGATGCCCGCCTCGTGCTGGAGCCAGGAGGCGAAGCGCCGGCTCATCGCCTCGAGCGCGGAGTAGGTCAGGCTCGCTCCCATGTTCGTGAACGCGGCTCTCTCGCGGTAGCGATCGACGGCGTCCTCGACCATCGCCCACACCGACGGGAACGCCTGAGGGTCGATATCGTGAGGGACCCCGTCGGGGTAGCTCTCGAGCCAGACACGATTCATGTCCGCCGTCCTCCTCGCGGGCCGTCCGTCATTATAGCGAGCGAGGGCGGCGACCGGTCATTCACGCCGGCCTTCGGAATGCGTACAGGGCGAGCAGGAAGGCACCGGCGCATATGGCCGAATCGGCCACGTTGAAGGCGGGCCAGTGGAAAGCGCCGTGGTAGAGGTCCACGAAGTCCACCACCGCGCCCAGGTACACGCGGTCGACGACGTTGCCGAGCGCACCGCCGAGCACCAGGGTGTAGCCCGCCGCCAGCCCCCGGGGGCAGGGCTTCGCGGCGCGCAGGAGCACCACGAGCACGACGCTCACCGC
>CAYFYD010000414.1:0-4026 GCA_964347195.1 uncultured Ectothiorhodospiraceae bacterium | reverse complement strand
GAGCTCGGGAATGCGCGGCCCGGCGGTCGAAAGCTGAGCTTCGTACGTAATCAGGTTGATTTTTCGTATACGAGAGAATGCCGCGATGTTCCTTGCGCGACAGCGAGGGGGCGCAGCCCCCTTGGCATCCTGACCAGGGGAATGACGGGAGTGCGGGTTTCGGAGGCGGGGGTGACGGTGCCGAATCGGGGCTGTTCCACGTCATTCCCTTGGTGAGCGGGAGTCCATCGAGCATCGGGGACGCAGGATTCGCTGACCGATCACGGTTGCGGCCCCGGCGCGGGCGGGGGAGGCGATCCGCAAGACGGGGCCCCGCGGGGCCGGGGTGGGGCCTCGCGTCGTCGCCACGCTTCGCCCGTCACGGGCGACGCAGGCGCTTCTCCATCCGCAGCACGGCTTCCCTGAGCTCCTGCAGCTCCGAAAGGAGCTCCTCCCGCGATGCCGGTCGGGTCTCCCGTTGCCGGCGCTTGGACGCTTCCAGGTTGTTGAGCACCACCGCAATGAACAGATTGATGATGACGAAAGTGCCCACCACCACGAAGCTGACGAAGTAGATCCAGGCGAGGGGGTGGAGGTCCATCGCGGTGTACATCACGTCCGTCCAGTCCTCGAGGGTCACCACCCGGAAGAGAGTCAGGAGAGAGAGGCCGAGGGTGCCCCAGTGCTCCGGATCATGGGTGTGGAACAGGTGAAAGCCCGCCACGCCGTAGATGTAGAACACGATGCTCATGAGCAGCACCACGTGCCCCATGCTCGGCAGCGACCGCAGCAGGGTCGCGACGATCAGACGCAGCTCCGGGATGGCCGAGATGAGCCTCATTACCCGCAACAGCCGCAGCAGCCTCGCGACGGTCGCGAACTGGCCGGTGGCGGGGATGAGGGACAGCGCAACGACCGTGAAGTCGAAGCTGTTCCACGGATCGCGAAAATAGCGGCCCGGATTCGGCCACACCGCGCTCAGCTTGAGGACGACTTCGGCAATGAAGATCCAGAGAATGATGTCGTCCAGCCGGCGGAGCCACTCCCCCGCATGGTGCACCACCGCCTCCGAGGTCGCCGCCCCGATCGCGACTCCATTGAGCACGATGAGGGCAATGATGCCGCCCCGAAAGACCGTGGAATCGACGATTCTGGCCGCCCGTTCACGCATGCCGACCTTCCACCAGCGCCTCCCTCCCGGCCTCCAGGCGGAGTGCATCATAGCAGCGATCCTCCGGCGTCCCGGTCCGGCGGATCCGTGTCCGGCCCGGCCATCGAGGCGTGCTCCCCGCCGTCGTCGGGCCGGATGGAGGACCGGCTCGCCCGCACACGTCTCTCGAGTCCGTGCGCCCGCGTTCCAAGGCGTCTCGACGCCCGTAGCTCACGAAGCCCAGGTAGAGAAATGCGGGTACAATCCGCCTCCGGCCGGCCGCGCCGGCACCGCGTTTCGGCGGGAGCGGTTGGCGCGACGGGAGCCGGGGCGGGGGCGAGATGGACTCGAGCGAGGTCACGATGACCATGGGGGAGCTTCGAGGAGTGGTGACCGGGGCGGCCGTCCTCGTCGCCGCGACGAGCGTCGCGCTCTCGGTGGCTCGAATGATGTTCAGCTCCGCCTCCTCGGCGGGCGGCGGCTTCTGAAGGGGCGAGATCGCGACGTGCGGACGATGCTCGGACCGATCCTCCTGCCCCTCGCGCTCTGGGTGCCGTTCGCGCACGCCGAGTCCCCGTTGACGCCGGAAGAGGTGATCAGGAACACGACGGCCGAGGTGGTGCACCGTCTCGAAGCAGACCCGGACCTGTTCGAAGACACTGACCGGCTCTATGCCCTGGTGAACGACCTGATCCTGCCCAAGTTCGATTTCGATCGGATCTCGCGGCGGGTGCTCGGCAAGTACTGGAAGCGCGCTTCGGGCGAGCAGCGCCGGCACTTCGTGTCGGAGTTCCAGACTCTGCTCGTCAAGACCTATGCGGTAGCGCTGGCCTCCTACGAAACCGAGGGTATCGTCTACGGTCCCCACCGGCCGAGGAGCGAGACCGAGATCAGCATCCGGACCGAGATCACCCGGGAGGGCGGTCCCGGAATTCCCGTTGCCTACGAGCTGCACCTCATGGACGGGAGCTGGAAGGTGTACGACGTGGTGGTGGACAGTGTGAGCCTCTCCCTGACCTATCGCAACGAGTTTCGTTCGCTGGTGCGCCAGCAGGGTATCGACGCGCTCATTGCCCGGATGACGGCGCACAACCATCACGCGGACTAGGCGGCCCTTCTCCCCGGCGGGCATCCGATCGGAGTCTCGGACTGAAAACATGGATCCGGAGCAGCTCAGGGAGGTGATTGCCGCTGGTCTCGAGACCACGCACCTCGAGGTCAGCGGCGACGGCCGCCACTTCGAGGCGGTGGTGGTGTCCCGGGAGTTCGAGGGCAAGCCGATGCTCGCCCGGCACCGTCTGGTGTACGCCACGCTCGGCGACCGCTTCGACACCGAGGCGGTGCACGCGCTCTCCATCAAGACCTATACGCCCCGGCAGTGGGAAGCGCTCGAGGCCTGACCGCGTGACGCGCGGGCTCTCTCCCGAAGCTTCGCTTCCCGGGGCAAGACGGGTTGAGGCGGCTTGGACAAGCTGATCATCAGTGGCGGATCCCCGTTGTGCGGCGAGATCCGCATTTCGGGCGCGAAGAACGCCGCTTTGCCGATTCTCGCCGCCACGCTGCTCGCGGAAGGTCCGGTGCGGGTCGGCAACATCCCGCACCTGCACGACATCACCATCACCATGGAGCTGCTCGGCCGAATGGGAGTCAGCTTGGTCGTCGACGAGCACATGAACATCGAGGTCGACTGCAGCAGCATCCGCGAATTCTTCGCACCCTATGAGCTCGTCCGGACGATGCGTGCTTCCATCCTGGTGCTCGGTCCGATGTTGTCCCGCTTCGGCCGGGCGACGGTATCGCTGCCCGGCGGCTGCGCCATCGGCTCGCGCCCCGTCGATCAGCACATCGAAGGACTGATCAGGATGGGAGCACGGATCGAGACCGAAGGCGGCTACATTCATGCCCGGGCGAAGCGATTGAAGGGAGTTCGCCTGGTGCTCGATCTGGTGACGGTGACCGGGACCGAGAATCTCATGATGGCGGCGACCCTGGCCGAAGGGACCACCACCATCGAGAACGCGGCCCGGGAGCCGGAGGTGGTCGACCTCGCCGCCTGTCTGAACGCGATGGGCGCGAGGATCGCCGGTGCCGGCACCGACACGATCACCATCGAAGGAGTCCGGCACCTGCGGGGAACGCACTACGACGTGCTTCCGGATCGAATCGAGAGCGGGACCTTCCTGGTGGCGGCGGCGCTCACCGGGGGCAGCGTGAAGCTCAAGGATGCCCGTCCCGGCACCATGGACGCCGTGCTCGAGAAGCTGCGCGAGGCGGGCGCGGAAGTCATGGTGGGAGAGGACTGGGTCGCGCTCGACATGCGGGGGCGACGTCCGGAAGCGGTGAACATCAAGACCTCGCCGTATCCCGCCTTTCCCACCGACATGCAGGCGCAGTTCACCGCGATGAACGTGGTGTCGGAGGGGACCGCGATCATTTCCGAGACCGTCTTCGAGAATCGTTTCATGCATGTCCACGAGCTCCGGAGGATGGGGGCGGACATCCGACTGGAGGGCAACACCGCGATCACCCGCGGCGTTCCCGTGCTCAAGGCGGCACCAGTGATGGCCACGGACCTCCGGGCTTCCGCGAGTCTGGTCCTGGCCGGGCTGGTGGCGGAGGGAGATACCGTGGTCGACCGCATCTATCACATCGATCGCGGCTACGAGAGCATCGAGGAAAAGCTCACCCGGCTCGGGGCCCGGATTCGCCGCGTGCCCACTTGAGCTCCGGCACGCGCTGCGGATCCCGGCGGGGGCCGGTCCGGCGCCGCCCGATCGGAGGCCATGCTCCTCGCAGCGGAGCCCCCCCTCTCTCTTCGGGGGGGGGGGGTGCGCGCTGCTCACCCCAGGGCTGATGGGTTCTCTTGACCGTGTCCAATGATTTCGAGGGGTCATGTC
>CAYFYD010000413.1:0-4048 GCA_964347195.1 uncultured Ectothiorhodospiraceae bacterium | reverse complement strand
GCCATCTGGCCCTGGTTGATCTGCTGCGTGCCGTGATAGAGCCCGGTGGTGTCACCGAGCCCGACGGTGTTGGAGGTCGCGAAGAGACGGAAGGCGGGATGCGGGTGCAGCACCCGGGACTGGTCGAGCAGGGTCAGGCGCCCTTCCGCTTCGAGCACGCGCTGAATGACGAACATCACGTCCGGGCGTCCCGCATCGTACTCGTCGAAGACCAGCGCGGTGGCGCTGGTATAGGCCCAGGGCATGATCCCCTGCTTGAACTCGGTGACCTGCTGGCCTTCCTGCAGCACGATGGCGTCCTTTCCGATGAGGTCGATACGGCTGATGTGGCTGTCGAGGTTCACTCGCACGCAGGGCCAGTTCAGGCGTGCCGCGACCTGCTCGATGTGGGTGGACTTGCCGGTGCCGTGGTAGCCCTGGATGAGCACCCGGCGGTTGTAGGCGAAGCCGGCGAGAATCGCGAGGGTGGTGTCGCGGTCGAAGCGGTAGGCTTCGTCGAGCGGCGGCACGTGCTCGGTCGGCTGGTCGAAGGCCGGCACCTCCATGTCCACGTCGATGTTGAAGGTCTGGCGCACGGAGACCTTGATGTCCGGCGTGCGGAGCGCGGCGTGGGCGGCGCTCGAGTCCAATGTCACGGTCATGCGTCTGGATTTCCTCGTGAAGGGCGGCAGGCGGAAGGTGAAGGGCGGCAGGCGGAAGCCCGCCGGGGCCGGCATTCAACGTACTCGGGTTTCGGGGTTCGAAATGCTGGAATCAGGCGATGGATTCCCGCTTCCGCGGGAACGACGGTTGAGGGTCCGGACGCCATTGCGTCCATCCACCCTCTTTGAGGATGGATTCCCGCTTCCGCGGGAATGACGGTTGAAGAATGGATTCCCGCGCCCCTTCCGTCATTCCCGCGGAAGCGGGAATCCACTTCGGCCGACGAATCCCTGAACTCGAGCAACGTGGAAGCGGATGTGGCGGTGCCGGCGCGCTCAGCAGTCCAGGGTGTGGTCGCGTTCCCACTGGGTGATGGCCGACGCGTAGCGTTGCCACTCGTCGTGCTTGAGCTTGCAGTAGCTCGCTATCACCTCCGCCCCCATCGCGTCGCGCAGCACCCGGTTCTTCTCGGTGGTGCGGATCGCGTCGAGCAGGTTGAGGGGGAGCTTCTTCGCGTCGCGCGCCCGGTGGCCTTCGGTGTACATGTTGATGTCGAGGCGCTTGCCGGGGTCGCGCTGGTTGTCGACGCCGTCCAGCCCCGCCGCCAGCACGCCCGCCTGCAGCAGGTGGGGGTTCGCGGCGCCGTCCATGAGGCGCAGCTCGAAGCGCCCCTTGTCGGGGATCCGGATCATGTGGGTGCGGTTGTTGCCCCCGTAGGTGACGGCGTTGGGCGCCCAGCTCGCCCCCGAGGCGGTGGGCGGCGCGTTGATGCGCTTGTAGCTGTTGACGGTGGGATTGAAGAATGCGCACAGCGCTTCGGCACTGTGGACGATGCCCCCGAGGAAGTGGTAGGCGAGCGGCGAGAGGCCCATTTCGTCGGCATCGTCGTGAAAGAGGTTCGTCTCCCCCGCGCGGTCCCACACCGACACGTGGGCGTGGCAGCCGTTGCCGGTCAAGTGGGAGAAGGGCTTGGGCATGAAGGTGGCGCGCAGGCCGTGCCGCTCCGCGATCGACTTCACCATGTACTTGAAGAAGCTGTGGCGGTCCGCGGTGACGAGGCAGTCGCTGTAGTCCCAGTTCATCTCGAACTGGCCGTTGGCGTCCTCGTGGTCGTTCTGGTAGGGCCCCCAGCCGAGCTCGATCATCGCGTCGCAGATCTCGCTGATCACGTCGTAGCGGCGCATCAGCGCGGACTGGTCGTAGCAGGGCTTCTCCTGGATGTCGCGCGGGTCGGCGATGTTCGTGCCGGCCTCGTCGATGAGGAAGTACTCGCACTCGACCCCGCTCTTCATCCGGTAGCCCTTGGCGGCCGCACTCTCGACCTGCCGCTTCAGGATGATCCGGGGCGAGCCTTCGACCTCCCGGCCGTCCATCCACAGGTCGGCCGCGAGCCAGCCCACCTCGGGCTTCCAGGGCAACCGGATGAGGCTCTCGGGGTCCGGGATCGCGAACATGTCGGAGTCGGCCGGGGTCATGTCGAGCCACGCCGCGAACCCGGCGAAGCCCGCGCCTTCCTTCTGCATGTCTCCGATCGCCCGCGCCGGCACCAGCTTCGCGCGCAGCACCCCGAAGAGGTCCACGAAGCTCACCAGGAAGTACTTGATGCCCTCGGATTTCGCGATCTGCGCGAGGTCGGTCGCCATGTTGTCTTCTCCTGAATCGAGTGTCGGGGATCGTTTCCGATCCGAAGCGTCGTGTGAACGGCCGAGTTGCGGCGATGGATTGCCGCTCGTTGTGGATCTCTACCTGGTCGGTTGTTCCCGGCGGATTCCGGCTCGCCAAGGGAATGGCGTCACTTCTGCCAATGCGGGAGTCCGTCCGTCGCATTGCGGCCCCGCGAGTACTGAAACCCAGGCCCCCGGAGCATGCGAACGCGCGTCACGCGGCCCGCGTGCCGGCAAGGGGGATACCGGTGGCGGCCGCGGTCGCCCGGGTCACCGCCCGCAGGTCCTCCGGCTCGATGTTGTGCAGGCGGGTCTTGCCGGCGCAGCGCGCCATCATCGACGCTTCCCCCGCGTTGGCCCTGAGGATGTTCAGGACCGCACTCTCGCGCTCCTCCGGGCTGCGATCGGGGGCGAAGCGCATGGCGCCGTGCGCGATCTCGCCTCCGAGCGCGAGCGCCACCGCCACCCCGTAGCCGATCGCGTTGACGCCGAGGCCGACGAGCTTTGCCGCATCCGTGCCCGAGCGCACGCCGCCGAACCACGCGATGTCGATCATCTCCTCTTTCCGGAGCCGGCGAAGGATCGCGATGGTCTCCCGGAGGAGCGAGAGGTTCGGGGCGCCCGCGAGCTCCGGCCATTCGCGTCCGGGCGCGCCGGTGCCGTCGAGCACCAGGAGGTCGAAGCCGCGCTCGAGCGCGTAGGCGATCGCTTCCTCCAGGCTGCGCTGCGAGAAGAGGTGGAGGCCGAGGAGCTGTTCGGAGTGCGCCCGCGCGACGGGCATGGGATGCCAGCGCTCGCCGACCCGGTACACCACCCCGGCCGCATCGGGGTCGGGGGCGTCGCGCCCCGGCTCGCAGAGCTGGAGCCAGGGGGCATGCGGACCTGAGCGGCGCGCGCCGAGGTATGCCCCGCCGGCCGCCGCGACGCCGCGGTCCACCGGCTCCGCGACCTCACGGCTCGCGTCATCGAAGCCCGTCACGAAGAAGGGGACGCCGAGGTCGAGGCGCTCGCCGAGCCGCCAGCCGATCCGGCACGCCTCCCGGTAGGGGTCGATGACCAGCCGGGACAGGTTCGCGGGCAGGAAGACGAGGTCGTCGAGGGAAGCGGGGCGTTCTTCCGGGAAGGGGTTGTCGCGATGGCGCATCCGCCGGTCGAGCATCGCCTTCAGCTTGCGCCCGTCCTCGGGGTCGGTGCGGGCCATCGAGAAGATGTCCTCGCGGTGCAGCACCGAGTAGTCGGCCGAGCCGGTCTCGGCGTCGCAGCGGTAGCAGCGTGCGGCCTCCGCCCGGGCGGTGTCCAGGTCATAGGTGAGCTCGATCTCGGGGAACTCCGCCGGCTTCTCGCCCAGCCCGGTGAACACCGGCTCCTGGATGGGGAACTTCTCCCACATGAGGTCCTGGGCCACCGGTACGCGGCGGGTCCGGTAGGGGGTGCGATAGGGCAGGGGTTCGCCCTCGCCTTCGAGGAAGTGCCGCACGTAGTAGGCGGCGCGTTGCCCGTGGTGCATCGCCATCACGATGGTCGAGCCGCCGAACGCGCCGTCGCCGGCCGCGAACACTTTCGGGTCCGAGGTGCGCATCGAGTCCCACTCGGTGCGCACCCGGTCCGGTCCCATCAGCCCTGCGCGCTCGAGCTCCTCGCAGACGCCCCGTTGGCCGACCGCGGCGATCACGGTTCCGCAGAGGATCTCGTGCTCGCTGCCTTCGAGCGGCACCGGTCGCCGGCGGCCGTCCTCGTCCGGC
>CAYFYD010000412.1:0-4073 GCA_964347195.1 uncultured Ectothiorhodospiraceae bacterium | reverse complement strand
GCCATTCCCGCCATTCCCGTCATTCCCGTCACTCCCGTCATTCCCGTCACTCCCGTCATTCCCGCGAAAGCGGGAATCCATTGCCTTTCCGGGACGCAGCACTCGTCAACCGATCACGGATGCGGGGCCGGACGCCTCTGCTTACCTGCCGGATTGCCGGTGCTGGCTGGCCGGGCACTGCCGCGCTACCATCGCAGGCGGCCTCCCCGTGGACTCCTCCATTGCGCGAAACACTCGAAGACCAGTTCGCGACGATGCGGCGGGAGATGACCCGGCAGATCGCCCGTCACGCGCGCAATGTGGCGGCGGAGACCGGCCGTGCCGAGCTCTCTGCGAAGGTTCTTCGGGCCATGGAGAAGGTGCCCCGCCACGAGTTCGTGCCGGCGGAGCTCCGCGCCTTCGCCTACGTCGACTCTCCTTTGCCGATCGGCTTCGACAAGACGATCTCCCAACCCTTCATCGTCGCGTTGATGACCGACGTGCTCGATCTGCAACCCGACGACAAGGTGCTCGAAGTCGGCACCGGTCTCGGCTACCAGGCCGCGATCCTCGCGGAGCTCGCGGGAGAGGTGTACAGCATCGAGATCATCGAGGAGCTCGCCCAGAGCGCGCAGCGCCGGCTCGCCGAGCGTGGGGTGGCGAACATCGCCGTGATGGTGGGAGACGGATCGCGCGGCTGGCCCGAGCACGCGCCTTTCGACAAGGTGCTCGTGGCCGCGGCACCGGACCTCATTCCCACTGCGCTGCTCGCCCAGCTCAAGCCGGGCGGGCGCATGGTCATCCCGGCGGGTCTGGAGGACGCGCAGAAGCTGATGGAGGTCGAGAAGAGCCCCGGGGGTCAGTTGGGCACGCGGGACCTGCTCTCGGTGCGCTTCTCCACCCTCGTGACCGGCGAGTAGCTTTCCGCCCGTTCCCGGCGGCGCATCGCGAAGAAGGGGGCACCGCGCCGCCGTGCGGCGCGAGGCCGGGGACGCGCTCAGTCCTCCGGCCGGGGCGCGGCGACGAAGCCGAAGCGCCGGGGCACCTGCGCGCGGCGCAGCGCTTCGAGCGGCGTGCACAGGTCCCGCCACCGGAAGAAGAGCCGGACCCGATCGAGTCCGGCGGGCTCGCTCACCACTTCCTCCAGGCGGTCATCGGGGCAGGGGTGGCCGAGGGGGTCCACGAAACCCTCCGAGGCGGCGAGCAGGTCACGGTCGTCGAGCACGCCGGGTCCGTGCTCGCAGACCAGCAGGAGGTTGCCCTCCTCGTCGAGGCCGCCGCCATGGAGCGAGCGGACCCGCGCCCCGGTGTGCGTGCGCAGGCACGAGTCCCCGTCGAGGGAGAGCACCAACGGTGTGTAGTCGAGGGTGACGAAGACCCGCTGCGGTCCGTTCTGGAAGTACCAGCGTCCCCGCTCGTCGCCCGCGTAGTTCCGGTTGATGAAGCGCAGCGTCGCGGGGTGGGCGAGCGGCTCTCCCCGCAGCCGCCAGCGTCCCCGCCGGTCGAGCGACAGCCAGCCGTAGACCGCGGGGACCTCGGGCCACTTGGCCATTGCGCGGAAAACGATCTCGTCCACGGGCGGGGAACGCCTCCCGGCCGGGCGCCGCGGGGCCGGCGCGTCACGGGCGAGGTTATACTGCTGCGATGAGGAGAGCGCCACGGCACTTCTACCTTCCGCTGCCGGCGGACCCCGCGGCGCCCCGGACGTCGGCGCGGCCGCTCCCCGCCGCCGCGGGGCGCCCGTGAGCCGGGAGGCGCCGCCCGGTCCGGAGGACATCCTCGACTTCTGGTTCGAGGGAGTCACCGGCGACCCCCCGGCGGTCGCCGCCCGCAGCCGGGTCTGGTTCCAGCCGGACCCGGCTTTCGATCGCCGGTGCCGCGAACGCTTCGGGGCGATTCACGAACGCGCGGCGCGCGGCGGTCTGGACGGGTGGCAGGAGACGCCGCGCGGGGCCCTGGCGCTGGTCATCGTCCTCGATCAGCTCTCGCGCAACATCCATCGCGGCACGGGCGCCGCCTTCGCCTGTGATGCCAGGGCGCTCGAGTGCTGTCTTCGCGCCCGGGAGCGCGGCTTCGACGATGCCCTGCGGCCGATCGAGCGGATGTTCCTCTACATGCCCTTCCAGCACACCGAGAGCCGGGAGCGGCAGGACGAGTCGGTGAGGGTGTGGGAGGCGCTCGCCGCCGGCGTCGATGGCGACCTTGCCGAGTATCTCGAGCACTCGGTCGGCCACGCACGCGAGCACCGGGACGTCGTGCACCGTTTCGGGCGTTTCCCCCACCGCAACGCCGTGCTCGGTCGCGAGTCCACCCCGCAGGAGCAGGAGTACCTCGACGCCGGCGCGCCGCGCTACGGGCAGTAGTCTTTATCTCCGGATCAGGCCGCGGACCCTTGGTGGACGCGACCGATGAGCGAGGACCCTGCGCGCTCGTTCTCAGGACCAAGTCAGGCATTCAAGTGCTCTCCCGCTCTGCGCTCCGGGCGCGGGCGGCGACCCGGGGCGCGAATTCGCGCAGGTACTCGAGTCCGGGGATGGCCCGGCTCCCGTACCAGGACACCATCTCGGCGTCGATGATCTCCACCGCGGGCCCCGGCCCGAGCAGGGTGCGCACCTCCGCGATGTGCCGGGGCTTGAAGGGAAAGGGCTCGCTCGAGAGCAGCACCAGGTCGATCTCGCGCGCGAGCCCGGGGTCGAGCGCGATCTCGGGGTAGCGGACCTCTCCGCCGCCGGCGCTGTGCCACCCCACCAGCGCGAGCACCCTCGATATGTAGGTCGAGCGCGAGATCGTCATCCAGGGCCGGCGCCAGATGAGGTAGAGCACCCGGAGCGGCTCGAGATCGGCGGCGACGCCCTCCAGGCGGCGAAGGGCGGACTCGAAGGCGCGGCACAGCGCCTCCGCCGCTTCCTGTGCTCCGAACACGTGGCCGAGGAGCCGGTAGAGGTCGAGATTGTCCTCCGGTGCCAGGGGATGGGTGACGATCACGTGGGGCACGAAGCCCGCGATCTCGTCCACCGTGTCCCGATCGTTCTCGTCGACGTTGACGATGACGTGGGTGGGGTGGAGCGCACGCATGCGATCGAGCTTCGGAGTCTTGGTCCCGCCGATCCGGGGGATGCCCGCCACCTCTTCTCCGGGATGCACGCAGAAGGTGGTGCGGCCGACCACCCGACCGCCGAGCCCGAGGGTGCACAGCAGCTCGGTGATGCTCGGCACCAGGGACACGATCCGGGCTTCCTCTCCCGCCGGCGGATGCGCCACGCCGAGCGCGTCCACTCCGGGAGCGCAGGTGGCGGAAGCGGGGACGGCGGGCGGGGACATGCCGCGATCATAGCCCGGCGGAGACGTGCCTCGATGGCCGGCATGCGGAAGCAAGTGTTCAGTCGGGGCGAGAGCGGGCTCAGGTCTGATGGGTTCTCTTGACCGTGTCCAATGAACTCGAGGGGTCATGTCGATCGCCGAGCGTCTCGGGCGAAGTCGTCGTCAACCGAAGAAAGCGATTCTGCATCGAGGACCTACGCTGTCCGGCGGCGATCAGGGACAGCCGAGAGCACAATTGCCCCGAGAGCGGGCCGGAAACGGGCTGCCCCGATTGCCGCGCCGGGTCGGGTCCCGACTCACCGGTGGGCGCCCCGCGGGAGCGAGAGGGGCCGGTGGCGGCGCGGCCGCCCTCCGAGGTCGTGCCCGGACGGCCGCCTGTCCGCGATGCCGTCATTCAGGGCGCGGGCGGCGCATCGAGATGTCGGGTGCTGGCGAGGCGGCTGACCCGCCAGCGCTCGCCCGGCTCGAGGACGGTGAACGCAGTGTTGCCCCACATCGCCGGCACGCGCTCGGAGGCGTGGGCATTGACGACCAGCCGTTCGACGATGGAGCGGCACACGAGTCCGTGGGTCACGACCGCGGTGTCGCCCTCCACCCCGCCGGCGAGCTCGGTCACCTCCGCCCATGCCGCATCGACGCGGGCATCGAAGGCGGCGACGCTCTCTCCCCCCGGCGGCGCGGCCCCGTCGAAGCGGAACGCGGGGCCGCGCTCGTCGTGGGGACGGCCCCGGCAGGAACCGAAGTTGCGCTCCCGCAAGCCGGTGTGGCGCGCT
>CAYFYD010000411.1:0-4080 GCA_964347195.1 uncultured Ectothiorhodospiraceae bacterium | reverse complement strand
GCGGGAATGACGGAGGGGGTATGGGAATGACGGAAGGGGGGTGGAGTGACGGAAGGGGGGAAGTGACGGGCTCGGACGCCCGGACGAGCGCCCGACATCGACTTCTGAATGGTCCTGGGCGGGTGGGCCTGGCCCGCGCACGGCAAGCCGAGCCTCGCCGGAGAGGACAGCGAGGGCCTGTACGTGGGCCTGGCCCGCGCGCGGCACGCCGAGCCCAGGACCGGCACAGCCAGACGAGATGCCCTGCGCGCGGCACGCCGAGCCGTCGTCATTCCCGCGCAAGCGGGAATCCATGAAGCCTGCCCCGCGCGGCAAGCCGAGCCGGCGCCTCTCCGTGAGAGTATAGTGGGCAGCATGGGAGATTGAGGAGGACACCATGGCGGAACGGGCAGACGCCGTCATCATCGGGGCCGGCATCATCGGGGCCGCGACCGCGTTCGAGCTCTGCAAGAAGGGCTGCCGCACCCTGTCGGTGGACATGAACCCGGCGGCGGGCTACGGGCCCACGAGTGCGTCGTGCGCCATTATCCGGGTGCACTACTCCACCCTGGAAGGCACTGCGTTCGCGTACGAGGGCTACTTCTACTGGAAGGACTGGGCGAAGTACCTGGGGGTCGAGGACGAACGGGGTCTCTCCCTCTTCCGGGATGCCGGCTGCATGGTGATGCGCACCCCGGCGAACCACTACATGGAGAAGCACACCTCCATCTGCGAAACGCTCGGCATCCCCTTCGAGATCTGGGACGAGCAGCGGATCGGGGAGGCGCTCCCGGTCTACGATCTCGCGAGCTACTGGCCGCCGAAGCGCATGGACGACGACCGCTTCGGAGAGGCAGGAGAGGGCCGGGTGCGTTCGGCGGTGTACTTCCCGACCGCGGGCTACGTCACCGACCCCCAGCTCGCCACCCACAATCTCCAGCGGGCGGCCGAGGCGCAGGGGGCCCGCTTCCTGTTCGGCCGCCGGGTTGTCGCCATCACGAAGAACGACGGAGGGAGGGTCGGCGGAGTGCGCCTCGACGACGGGACGGACATCGAGGCGCCGATCGTCATCAACGTGGCCGGACCGCACTCCGCAAAGGTGAACGGGATGGCGGGAGCGCTCGGAGACATGACGATCGCCACCCGCGCCCTCAAGCAGGAGGTGGTGCACCTCGACGCACCCGACGGATTCGACATGGAAGCGGCCGGGCTCGTGATCTCCGACAACGACATCGGCTGCTACTGCCGTCCCGAGCACGGCAACCACATACTGGTGGGAAGCGAGGATCCGGAGTGCGACCCGAGAGAGTGGGTGGACCCGGACGCCTGGGACGACAACTTCAGCGACCAGTGGACGCTACAGGCCTACCGCTACGCTCAGCGCGTTCCCTCCGTGAAGATCGGCCGGCAGATGAAGGGGGTAGTGAGCCTCTACGACGTCTCCGACGACTGGATCCCGATCTACGACTGCTCGAGCGTGCCGGGCTACTACATGGCCATCGGCTCCTCCGGCAACCAGTTCAAGAACGCGCCCATCGCCGGCGCGATGATGGCGGCCCTGGTGGACTACTGCGAGGCGGGGAACGATCATGACGCCTCGCCCCTGCAATTCCATCTCCCCCGGACGGACCGCAGCATCGACGTGGGCTTCTACTCCCGCCGGCGCGAGGTGAACGAGGAGAGCAGCTTCTCGGTTCTGGGTTAGGGCCTGTTGGCACTCGGGGACCGGTCATCCCGCTTTACAACCTCGGGCCGCTGCGATGGTGGTCTGTCGCTGTAGTGGACCTGCCAGAGCGCATTCCGGGCCAACATGGATCTGTAAAGATGAATCACGGGAATCCGACCGGTCCCGGCACTCGCGACCTCCGCTCCAATATCATGCACGGAAATCAAGGAGTTACTACAGCTTGCGGCGTGGGCATCGGAGGAGCATCGGCTTCGCGGCGACTCCGCGCGATTGCGTGCTGACTCCTTGTCATTCCCGCGGAAGCGGGAATCCATGTCACTGATTTCGTTAGCTGACAACACGGCGACCACGGATAGTGTGAACAGGCCCTAGCGGAACCCGGCCGAGCGGGACGCGGGCCAGGGGAACACCGCCACGGTGCGGGCTTCGATGCTCTCGCGGGGGATGAAGTCTCCGGGACCGGCGGGGCTCCGAAAACCGGTGTACCCGGTGAAGCAGGCGCGGCCGTCCCCGGCCGCGTCGCAGCACTCGAGGAACAGCACCTCGTCCGGCTGCACGTCGGGTGCGTCGTACCAGCGGTGCCGCCCGTGCCTCACTCCACCGTGCAGCGCCCTCCGTCCACCACGAAGGCCTGTCCGCTCGTCCACGCCCCCGCGCGGCTCGCGAGATAGACGGCGATGCCCGCGAGATCGCGCGGCTCGCCGATGCGCCCGAGCGGGGTGCGTTCCAGAGTCTCGGCGAGGAGCTTCTCGTTCTCCCACAGGGCGCGCGCGAAGTCGGTCTTCACGAGCCCGGGAAGGATCGCGTTGGCGCGGATGTTGTCCTTGCCGTAGGCCACGCAGAGATTCTTGACCAGCATCAGGCCGGCGATCTTGCTCAGGTTGTAGGTGCCGAGATAGTCCGAGCCCTTGAGCGCGCCGATGCTCGAGACCACGATGATCGCGCCGCCCCGGCGGCGCTGCATGTCCGGGACGACCATGCGGGCGAGCTTCATCACGCCGCGCAGGTTCACGTGCATGGTCTTGTCGTAAGCCTCGTCGGGGATATCGAGAAAGGGGCCGTACCAGGGATTGGCGGCGGCGTTTGCGACCAGCACGTCGATGCGGCCCCAGGTCTCGAGGATGCGCGCGACGAGGTCGTGCATCTGGTCCTCGCGGCCCACGTTGCAGGGCATGTCCAACGCCTCGCCACCGGCCTCGCGTATCGCCCCCGCGACCTCTGCGCAGGGCCCGGCCTTGCGGCTCGAGACGACCACCTTCGCGCCGTGCTCCGCGAGCGCCTCCGCGATGGCCCGGCCGATTCCCCGGGACGAGCCGGTAACGAGGGCGACCCTGCCGCTCAGGTCGAAGAGTGAGTTCATGCGAGCGCTTCCTCTGCCCGGGAGGTCAACCGAGGTCCAGGTCCACTCCGACCGGGCAGTGGTCCGAGCCCGTGACCGCCGGCCAGATGAACGCCTGCCTGACCCGCTTCATCGCCGCGGGCGAGGCGAGCACGTAGTCGATGCGCCAGCCGACGTTGCGCGCCCGCGCGCCGCCGCGCTGGCTCCACCAGGAGTAGTGGCCGGGCGCTCCCGGGTGCAGGCATCGAAAGGTGTCCACCCATCCCGCCTCGAAGAGGCGGTCCAGCTCGGCCCGTTCCTCGGGGAGGAAGCCGCTGTTCTTCACGTTGTCTTTCGGCCGGGCGAGATCGATTTCCGTGTGCGCGGTGTTGTAGTCACCGATCACCAGCACCGGCTGGCGGCGCCGGAGCTTCTGCGCGCGATCGAACACCGCCCGGTAGAAGTCGAGCTTGTAGGGGACCCGGCTGTTGTCCCGATCCTTGCCGCTGCCTTTGGGGAAGTAGGCGTTGATGACGGCGAGCCGGCCGATCTGCGCGATCTGGAGGCGGCCCTCGACGTCGAAACGCGCCTCCCCGAGCGAGGTGGAGACCCGGGGCAGCGCCTCCCTCGAGAAGAGAGCGACGCCGCTGTAGCCGGCGCGTTCGGCGGGGCTGTAGTAGCTGTGCCATCCGCGCGGATTCCTGACCTCGCCGGGGAGTTGATCGGCGTAGGCGCGCACCTCCTGCAGGCCGACGATGTCCGCCTCCGAACGGTGCAGGAAGTCCGTGAAACCCTTGCGCACGCAGGCCCGCAGGCCGTTGACGTTCCAGCTCACGACTCTCATCGGGGTCTCATCCCGGGGCACCAGAGGCGCCGGCTCCCGTGGAGCGCCAAGTCGTCGGGCACGGGTAATCGCTCCATCGCCCAGGAAGAGGGGCATGAGACCACGCGGCGCGGGACTCGGCAAGACGAGGCCGCGCGGGCGGCACGGTCCATCTCCGGGCTCCCGGCCAAGGGTCTTGAAAACTCGAGCTTCGGACCTCGTTGACCGAAATGGATTCCCGATTGAGCGGGAATGACGGGAGGGCGCGGGAAT
>CAYFYD010000410.1:0-4087 GCA_964347195.1 uncultured Ectothiorhodospiraceae bacterium | reverse complement strand
GCGAGCTGGAAGGTCTGACCGGCGTCGCAAGATTGCAGGGTTGGGAGCGGGTGCGTCTGCTGTCCTTCGAACACGACCGATGCAGGGTGTTCCTGCTGGACTATGAACAGGAAGAGGTGATTCCCGCCGGCCGGGTCATTCCGCAACTTCCCCGCGAGATTATCGACCGCTTGCTCCGTGAACGCGGAGTAGACTACGACCTGTCGGGGGAGATCGCGCGCGCCGGTCTGGGGCTCGTGGCAGGTGCGGCTCGTCTGCGCTCGGATCAGACACGAGTTCTCGTCAACGACCTTGCGAGTCATGTCTTTCCGCTCAGGGTCGGCAAGGAGACCGTTCGCCTCTCTACCCGACCACTTTCTCTGACCCGGCGTGATAACGGTTCTCCGTCTTTGCGTGTCGACGAGTATCCCGAGCCCGTAGTCCAGTTTCGCATGCACAGGCTCGAGACGAACATACGGGAAGGAATAACCCACCACGGCTCCTTCGGTTGCGATCAGAAGAACATCGAGCTCGTTCCGGTCTGCACGCACGAAGAAAGCGCCGGATTTCGGTCACTGATCGAACGCCTGCGGAATGGACGATTCAGATACAAAGGCTCCGAACGCACCTTCGCCACCAGGCTCACCTACAGGAACCTGACCTCTGCTGCACCGGAGAACCTGGAGGCGGAGTGCCGTCGTCTCGTCGAACAGTATCCGGAGTGGCGAGGGGCCGAAGGATGGCCGCGCCTTTTCCTCGTGCACTGCCCGGAACGAGGCTATTCGCTCGACGACGAGCAAGCGCCCTACTACAGGATCAAGCGTTGTCTGCTCGAGGCGGGGATTCCGTGCCAGATGGTAGATACCCCTACGGTGCACAACCCCGACTACAAGGATCTGAATCTCGCTCTCAATATCGTGGCCAAGTGTGGCGTCACGCCGTGGGTCCTGCCCGGTTCGATCTCCGATGCCGATTTCTTCGTAGGACTGTCCCATACGCGAAGCAGCCGTAACCAGGGGACACGCATCATGGGATTCGCGAACGTGTTCAACGAGTACGGCAGATGGGAGTTCTATTCAGGCGGAGGCGACGCATTTCCCTACGAGGAGAGAGCAGCGCGCTACGAGACGCTGGTCTTCGACACGCTGAAGCGTCTTCCGCTCTCGGAGCGTCCGAGCATATGCTTCCATTATTCTGCGAAGTTTTCACGCCAGGACCGCGACGCGATTCTGCGCGGCGCCAGGAAGGTGAGACCCGGTGGGGTGTACTTCTTCGTCTGGATAAACCGCCATCACCATGTCCGATTCTATGACTCCAGGCCTGAATCCGACGGCAGTCTCACTCGGGGAAAGTATGTCGCCGGCGCCCCGAATCAGGTCTATGTCTCGACGACCGGACAGAACCCGTATCGCAAGGCGCTCGGGACTCCGAAGGTACTCGAAGTCAATGTCCACGTCGAGGCGCCGGAGGGCGAGAGACGTGCCGCACCCGACCTGCGCGCGATGGCGGGCCAGATCCTCAGCCTGACCAAGCTCAACTGGGCATCGACAGACTCTCTTTGCGCGGAGCCCATCACTACGAAGTACGCGGGCGACGTGGCTTACTTGGCGGCGGCCTTCATGCGCCAGAGCGGGAACTTCAAACTTCATCCGGTACTCGAGCGCACACCCTGGTTCATCTGATACGCACTACGAGCCAGCAGATACTCGTTTCCTCCACAACAATAACTGCCATATGGGAGCGACGCGTACGTACCCCGATTGTTACAAACACTGGCGCACACTTTGCGAGCTCGCCACGCTCTCGTGCCCACTCATCGATCGCTTCTCCTTTGCAGGATGAGCACGAGGGAGTCGGGACCGACTCCTCGCTGACCGGGACACCACGGACGAGGGCAGGTGAGCGGGATGCCCGCTTCGGCGGACCCGGTCAGGGCGCCGGAAAGGACCCCGCAGGGCCGCTGCATGCTGGCCGGAGTCGCGCCGTCGGCGTGCCCTCCCCGCACGAGGTGCGTGTCCCTGGCACCTCGTGCGGGGGCCCGAGCCGTCCGTTTGACCTCATCAATCCTCGCTATCTCTCCTGCCCGAAGGTGCACGGGGTGATCTCGATGAGGGTCGGCCGGGACCGGCCGGCGGTGTTCCGAAGCAGCTCGGGCAGGTCGTCCAGTGTTGCCGCGCGCGCGGCCTCCCAGCCCACGCTCTTCGCGAGCGCGATGAAGTCCGGCGAGTAGAGGTCCACCCCGACCGGCTCGACCTGGGCCGCCACCATGCAGTGGCGGATCTCCTCGAAGGACCGGTTGTTCCAGAGGAGGCAGATGATGGGGGCGTCCGCCCCCACCGCGGACGCCATCTCGCCCAGACAGTACATCAGGCCGCCGTCCCCGGTGAGCGCCACCACCGGCGAGTCGGGACGGGCGAGCTTGGCGCCGATCGCCGCCGGCAGGGCGTAGCCGAGGGTGCCGTAGCCGGTGGACGAGCAGAACCAGGCGCGGGGCCGGTTGGCGTTGAAGTGGGACTGGCCGTAGTAGACCGGCTCGGTCGAGTCGCCGACCACGATGGCCTCGGGCAGGGCGCTGCGAAGCGCCTCGAGCACCTGGTGGTGCCGCTGGAGCCGGGGCTCCAGGCTGCGCATCGGATCGACGCTCAGCGCCCGCCGCACGCGCGCCGCCCCGTCCCGGGGCGCGTGGCCGGTGAGACGCTCGAGCAGGGCCGCGACGGCGGCCCGCGCGTCCGCGGTGATCGCGAGGGCGGGGCGCACGTTGCGGGTGGTCTGCTCGGCTTCGATGTCGATACGGATGAGGGGGACGGACCCGTTCGCGAAGCCCGGCGCCCCCTCGTACCCGTAGTCGGTCTCCCCGAGCTCGGTGCCGATCGCGAGCACCACGTCGGAATCGTCCACGCAGGCCGCGATCTCTCGGCTCGCCACGTAGCTCCCGAGCAGCAGGGGGTGGTCCGGCGGCAGCAGGCCCTTGGCGTTGGACGTGAGGGCAACGGGCGCCCCCAGCGTCTCCGCGAGGCTTCGGGCCTCGTCGCCCGCGCCCAGCGCCCCGCCGCCGAGCAGGAGCGCGGGACGTTCCGCCGCCGCGAGCCGGTCCGCCGCGGCGGCGAGGGCGGCGGGGTCCGGAGCGGGGGGTGAGGGCGAGGCGGCGGACACGGCCTCGATGCCGTTCACCGGCAGCTCCAGCACGTCGATGGGGACCTCGATGTGCACCGGACGCGGGCGGGCAGCGCGGACCACCGCGAAGGCCCGCTCGACCACCGCCGGCAGCTCATCGGGACGCAGCAGGGTATGGCTGAACGCGGCCACGTTGCGGACGACGGCGCGCTGGTCGGAGAGCTCGTGGAGCCGCCCCTGTCCGAGCCCCAGCTCGTGGCGCTGGTTGACGGCGGAGACGACCACCATCGGCACCGAGTCCCCGTAGGCCTGCCCCATCGCGGTCGCGATGTTGGTCATGCCGGGTCCGGTGATGATGAAGCAGGCGGCGGGGCGACCGGAGGCGCGCGCGAAGCCGTCCGCCATGAAGCCCGCGCCCTGTTCGTGGCGGGGCGTCACGTGCCGGATGCCCGACCCCGCGAGCCCGCGATAGAGCTCGATGGTGTGCACGCCGGGGATGCCGAAGACGTGATCGATCCCGTTCGCCTCCAGGAGCTCGGTGAGAACCGCGCCGCAAGTCGTCATGGTCGAGAGACTCCGCCTTGAAAGAGGCGGCAAGCTTGACCCGCGGGCGGCGCCGGCGGCAAGCGGAGGCTTCGATCCACCCAGGGCCGTTTCATGCTGGCCGGAGTCGCGCTGGCGACGCGCCCTCCACGTGCGATTGGCGTGCCGATTCCACCTCGTTCGGGTTCCCGAGCCGCCCCAATCTGCCCGGCACCGTCAACCGCAGTCCACGATGCGCGGCCGGATCGCAGCATGAAATGCCCCTGTCGGTCCACCCGTAGCGACGGGGCGGTCGGCGGAGCGCCAGCCAAGTAGTAGTGACGATGTCGAGGTGGTGCGAGGCAGGGCTCTTCAAGTCTCGAGCGTCGGGGTGCGTTGACCGGAATGGATTCCCGCTTCCGCGGGAAAGACGGCGGTGGAGCGGGCATGAGGGGGGTGGAGGGGGAATGCC
>CAYFYD010000409.1:0-4088 GCA_964347195.1 uncultured Ectothiorhodospiraceae bacterium | reverse complement strand
CCGAGCTGCCCGACGCCGCCTACTTCACGCTCGCCCCGGACTGGGTGTGCGAGGTGCTGGCGGCCTCGACGCGAAGACTCGACCTGCATGGCAAGCGCCCGGTCTATGCCCGTGAAGGCGTCGCGCACCTGTGGCTCATCGAAGCGACCGATCGCACCCTGGAGGCGTTCGAGCTCCGCGAGGGGGAGTGGGTGTTGATCGCGGCGGCAACGGACGACGATCCGATCAGCATCCGGCCCTTCGACGCGATCACCTTCAGCTTGGGGGATCTTTGGCCCTGACGGAGACCTTCACGGTCACCCTCCCTGGTCTCGATCCTCCGTCGGAACTCCCTCGTCGCGCCGTTTCGCATGGTGCCGCCCCGACGCATGGTGCCGCCCCGACCTCCACGATCGGCGCCGCGTCTCCCGGCTCCTCCGTGCCCCGGGCGAGGATGCGTCCCACGGTGCGTTCCTCCAGGGCATGCGCATCGGGCATCGCCGGGCTCTCCCGAGGCGCCCGAGCGCGAGCCTCCGGGCTCAGCCTCGTCCCGGGTACGGGGTGAACGCGAGGCCGAGGACGCTCTCCGCCCGCGCGACGTCGAAGTGCTTCTTCGCCGCCGGCGCGCCCACGAGGTGGAACACGTCGTAGCCGTGGTGGGGGATCTCGAGCGCGCGCAGGCACGCCTCGCCCACGTCATAACGGTGCAGCCACCCGTCCCGCTCCATGCTCGCCTTCCAGTTCGCGGCGTCGCGCTTGGTGCGGGCGAGATCGAGGTCGACCACGTCACCGAGGCGGAGCACGATGATCTCGAGTCCGTGGTGGTGGACGAACCACTGCGCGATGGATTCCTGGAGACGCTTGGTGAGGTCGTAGATGCTGCCGGTGCCGGCATAGGGCCGGTTGCGGTCCACGAAGGTGCCGGGCGCATGGTCGACATGGGTCTCCGCCGCGCCGATCAGCACGAAGCGGCGCACGCCCGCGAGGCGCCCGGCCTCGAACACGTTGTAGGTCCCCCGGAGGTTGACGTCGAAGGGCACCGGGTCGCCCGGTTGGTAGAGATTCCGTCTCACGGTGTCGGTGACCGCGGCGTGAATGATCGCCTCCTGCCCCTGCGCCGCTTCGCGCATGCGCTCGAAGTCGGTCACGTCGGCGAACACCGTCTCGCCGTCGAATGCGAAGTCCTCCCGCCACCACTCGGTGCGCTCGAGGTCCAGGGCGCGCACGCGGTGCGCCCGGCTCACGACTTCGGTGAGGCCCCGGCCCAGCCAGCCCAGGGCCCCGGTGATCAGTACTCGCATTGCGGTCTCACTCCTGTGGCAGGTCCGGAAAGGGATCGGGATCGAGGAATCGGTCCAGCACGTTGCGGGTGATCCGGGAGACGTTGTTGTCGCCGTCGTCCCACGCGAGCGAAGCGATCCAGCTTATCGATCCGGTCGAGAACACCGCCCCGCCCCCCAGTATCTCGAAGAAGACCATGTCGGAGCGCACCTTGGGGTTCTCGGTCCCGCCCACCATCATGTGGGTGGACCGGAACTCCTCGCTCGCGAGCAGCATGTTGTCGTTGTGGCCCTCCGAGGTGGCGAGCACCAGCGCGTGAGGCGGCGATCCGAGCGCGGGGTCGTAGCGGTCGATCTCCTGCCCCGAGGCTCCGTTCGCGAAGCCGAAATCACCGATGCGCTCTTCCGCCCCCACCCCTGCGAAGATCCAGCTCGCCCGGGGATCGAAGCTGCCCGGGCTGCGCACGTACCAGGTGCCGCGGTCGAAGCCCTGCGCGGTGAAGCCGACGCCGGTGAGCTGGTTCGGGGTACGGTCCCCGCGCCGCCACATCCCGCCGAGCTCGCCGTTGAAGCTCATGTGGTACTCGCCGGGCTGCGCCTCCCAGGCCCGGGTGCCGTCTTCCGCCCGGCGCACCTCGATCGCCCCGGGCCAGGCGTCGCTGAACGCGATGCGCCAGTAGAAGCCGTTGCCGCCGAGGTACATGAGACGCCCGCCCCCTTGGAGGTACGTCTGCATAGCGTCCCACATCTCCCGCGACCAGTACTCGGGGTGGTTGCCGGTGATGACGCAGCGGTAGCCCTCGAGCAGGGCCTGTCCGTCTCGATGGAGGTCCTCGTCGGTGACCACGTCCGCGCGGTAGCCCAAGTGCTCCAGCCACCAGGTCAGGTAGCCGTCGCCACCGAATATCCACAGCGGCGAGTTGGGTCTCAGGTTGACGAGCGGCCGCAGGCGCGAGCTGTAGCACACGCCGCTGCCGTCGCGGTGGCTGCCGTAGAGCGAGTCGCCGTACTCGGGATGCGCGTTGAGGAAGAGGTCCTCGGGACCCGCCACCAGCAGGCGTCCCTGAAATGCCTCGTGCACGGGGCTGCAGTCCATGGTCCGGTAGTTGCCGTACGCGAGGTAGCTCGCGGTGGGCGCGAGATAGCAGAGCTCCGAGCCGCGGGTGCCGGGCGGCGGGCGCACGAAGAACACGACGTGCTCGGGCGGCGCCTCGGGAACGCGGAGGCGCGCCGCGTAGACGCCGCTCGGCAGGCCGGGATCGCTGTCGAAGCGGAAGTCCGTCTCCCAGCCCGCGTCGTAGACGTCGTCGTCGTGGAAGTGGATGGCCCCGTACTGCTCCGGGGCGAAACGCCAGTCGCCGGTGTCGCCACTCCAGTTGAAGCCGGTCATCGCCCGGGCCGGCAGGTTGACCAGCACCCCGTCGCGGCCTCCCTCGGAGAGGTCCACGATGCGCGCGCTCGGCGTCTCGCGCGCGAAGTCCCAGAACCCGACGACGGCCCCGGCGAGCGCGGCCGGCGGCTCGACCCCCCCGAGCGCATCCATCTCCGCGCCTTCGAGGGCGCGGCTCGCGATGCGCGGCCGGTCGATCTTCCCGTTGAAGTGATGCCTCATCGCGCTGCGCTCCCCGCCCCGGGCCGCGAGCGTGACCTCGCCCTCGAAACGGCGTCCCGGGCGTCCATCGAAGCGCCGATCGACGGTGGAGTCGAAACCGGGGTAGCGGCGCGCCGGCGACTGCACCAGGCGCAGCGCCCCGCTCGCGGCGTCGTAGCTCGCGGCCACGAAGGCCCACTCGCGTTCGAGCAGCGCCCGCCCGGTGGCGAAGCGTTCGCCGTCGAGGTCGAGGGCGAGTGCCCCGGTCTCGTCGAGCTCCATCGCGAGCGCGCTCCCCTGCGCGATGATCGCCTGCCGGGCGCGGGGCCGGGTCGGCCAGACCCACGCCTGCAGGGTGAAGCTCCCGAGCGCGGGTGTCGCCGGCACTCTCGCGTACGAACCCATGGGGATGGACTGCCGCCGGGCCGGCCAGCTCCGGTTCACCGGCGCGTCGACCACGCGCTCCACCAGGCCGGGACCCTGCCGGTGCTCGTCGGTGCACAGCAGGCGCACGATGTCGCAGCGGTACGACTCGACCTCCGCCTCGACGCTCACCTTGAAGTCGAGGGATTCTCCCGCCGCGATGCTCAGGCGATCGGCGTAGCCCGCAATGACCTTGCGCGGCACCATCAGGACTTTCCCACGTTGGCCGCGTATCCGATCCAGGGGGGGCGGGGCGATCCCCTCCGTGCCCTCACGGCGCTCTGTGGGCGGTGCCAATCGGCCGGATTGCGTTTGGATCCCGTCATCCGGGCAACCGATTCCGCTCCGGGACCGTAGCGTGGGATCACCCTGGCGGCACCATGGATCGGCGGCTACTGCCCGAGCTCGCGTCCGGTGTGCTGTTTCCAGCGCAGGCGAAAGACCGCGCGCTCCGCCTCGTCGAGGTCGTCGAATACGCAGTCCTCCAACACCGTGGGCGGAATGTCGCGAGCGCCCGAGAGCCGCATCAGGGTCCACTCGTGTCCGGGCCTGGTCACGAGGAGGGCGTACTTGCCCTCCAAGGGTCCGCTGCGCATCGCGCGCAGCAGGCGCTGGAGATTGGGGCTGTGCAGTCCGGCGGGAGCGGCCATGAACTCGGCCGCGAGCTCGAGGTCCCGGTCGGGGTCGATGCGAAAGCCGGTGCTCGATGGCGCGTCCACGCTTCATCCTAACCTCGTCCTGACCGGTGCGCCATCACGGAGAGCCAGGGCTCTTCAAAAGTCGGCTTGACGGCTTCAGACTCCGAGCTTCGGGAT
>CAYFYD010000408.1:0-4112 GCA_964347195.1 uncultured Ectothiorhodospiraceae bacterium | reverse complement strand
CGCCTGATTCCAGTACTTCGAACCCCGCAACTCGACTTCTGAATGGTCCTGCCCGCGGGGCAGGCACAGGCCGGCCGCCGGCCCCCGGTGCGCCGGCGGCACGGCGGCGCCTCGACGGCCGAGACCATTTCACGCTGGCTGAGCATCCGCTCCGGAGGGACCGGAGTACTTTCATCAGTGCCGTCAGGGCAGTCTGTGGGCTCCGTGGCAGCCGCCACTTGGCCGCATCTCGTCCGGGGCTCGCCATCCGAGCTGTTGAATCCGGTCTGGAAGCGCAACGTGAAACGACCCTGCCTCGACGGCGCGCCGAGATTGACCCTCCGGGCCGCAGGCCGGAAGATGCGGGACTCACGCTGGTTCGAGCGAGACGAAGCCGGAGAGGAACCCCCCGATGAGCGCGGCACGGAACCTGTTCGACCCGGAGCTCTACCGCGACGTGCGCCGTCCCTTCGAGGAGGCGCGGTCGATGCCGCCATGGTGCTACACCTCGTCCGCCTTCTTCGAACGGGAGGTCGAACGCATCTTCCGCCGGATATGGAACTTCGCGGGCCGCGCCGACGAGGTCCCCGACCCGGGGGACTACCTCACCCTCGACATGTTCGGCGAATCGGTCATCATCGTCCGGGGCCGGGACCGCAGAGTCCGCGCCTTCGCCAACACCTGCCGCCACCGCGGCACCCGCCTGCTCAGGGGGCGCGGAAACTGCCGAGTCATCTCCTGCCCCTACCATAGCTGGGCCTTCGCGCTCGACGGCCGCCTGCTCGGCGCACCGGACATGGACCGCACCCCGGGCTTCCGGAAGGAGGACTATCCGCTGCTCGCGCTCCGCCTCGAGCAGTGGGCGGGCTTCCTCTTCGTCGCGCTCTCCGACGACACTCCCCCCTTCGACGCTTACCTCGGCAACATCACGGAGAAGTTCGCCCCCTACCGATTCGAGGACATGGTGTGCGTGCGGCGCAAGTCCTACGAGATCGAAGGCAACTGGAAGCTCTTCGTGGAGAACGCGATGGAGGACTACCACACCGCCACCGTGCACCGGCAGTCCATCGGCGTGCAGAACACGGTGCAGGAAGAGACCACGGGGGAATGGGACGCGATCCATATGGAAAGCGATGCCACCATCGCGGTGCTGCCGGAAGACGAGACCACCCTGCCCCACATCGAAGGACTCACCGGACGGCCGGCGAGCGGGACCTATTTCACCGTCATCTACCCTCAGACCTTCTTCGGCACCACCCAGGACTGCATGTGGTGGCTGCAATCGCTCCCCCACGCCGCCGACCACACCACGGTGGTGATCGGCTCGTGCTTCCCCGCTTCGACGGCGGCCCGTCCCGACTTCGAGGAACAGGTGACCAAGTACTACCGCCGCTGGGACAAATCCCTTCCCGAGGACAATGCGATCACGGAGGAGCAGCAGGCGGGCCTGCGTTCCGCCTTCGCCCGCCCCGGACCGCTGTGCTGGCGCGAGCCGGTGGTGCACGCGCTGGACAACTGGGTGCTCGACCGCGTGCTGGACTGACGCGGACCCCGGGGCTGCCCGCGCTGCGGGGAGTCCCCACGGGCATTCGAGATGCCGGCACCGAACCATTCAGACGCGCCGCCGCGGGAGAGAGATCCCGTGTGCGGGACGGAGATCGTCTCGGGGGCGGGAGCGCCGGCCCACACCCACGCCGGGCGTCGGTATCGCTTCTGCGCGGAGGACTGCCGCGACACGTTCCGTGCCGCACCCCACGACTACATCGAAGCGCGGGACCCGGTCTGCGGGATGCGCGTCGACCGGGCCACCGCGCGGCACTTGACGCGGCTCGACGGAGGGTGCGTCTACTTCTGTTCCGAGCGCTGCCGGCGCCGTTTCGAGAGCGCGCCGGACGACTTCGCCGGTGGCGGGCGCCCGCCCGGCCCCGAGTCCGGTCGCGCACCCGAAGGCGCTGCCTACACCTGCCCGATGCACCCCGAGGTCGTGCGCGACGGGCCGGGAGACTGTCCGAGCTGCGGCATGGCGCTCGAGCCGGTGGCGCCCGCGCCGGTCGCAGGTCCCCATCCCGAGCTCTCCGACCTGCGGCGGCGCCTGCTCCTCGGCGCACCGCTCGCGGCCGCGGTCTTCGGGCTCGAAATGGGCGGGCACGTCGGACTGCCGATCGCCGAATGGACGGGGCCGCGCCTGCACGTCTGGCTCCAGCTCCTGTTGGCGACGCCGGTACTGTGGATCGCGCGCTCCTGCTACGTGCGCGGTTGGTCCTCGATCGTCAACCGCAGCCCCAACATGTGGACCCTGATCGCGCTCGGGACCGGCGCGGCCTACGCGCTCAGCGTCACCTCACTGCTCGCGCCCGGACTCTTTCCGGCGGCGCTCCTCGCGCCGAACGGCCTGCCGCCGGTCTACTTCGAAGCGGCGGCGGTGATCCTCGTGCTGGTCCTGCTCGGACAGGCGCTCGAGACGGGGGCGCGGACCCGCGCCGGCGCCGCGATCCGGGCGCTGCTCGACCTCGCGCCGAAGTCCGCGCGCCGCGTGACGGAGGGCGGAGACGAAGAGCTGCCGCTCGATGCGGTCCGGGCCGGCGACCGCCTGCGGGTGAGCCCCGGGGAGAGCGTCCCGGTGGACGGGACCGTGCTCGAGGGACGTTCCTTCGTCGACGAGAGCCTGCTCACCGGTGAGCCGGTACCCGTGGAGAAGGGGACGGGCGACGCGGTGACGGGCGGCACCCTCAATACCTCGGGGTCCTTCGTGATGCGGGCCGAGAGGGTCGGCGCGGACGCGGTGCTCTCGCGGATCGTCGACCTGGTCGCGAAGGCGCAGCGCAGTCGCGCCCCGGTCCAGGCACTGGCGGACCGGGTGGCGGGCACCTTCGTGCCCGCGGTGGTCGCAGTAGCGGCCGCCGCGTTCCTCGCCTGGCTGCAATTCGGACCCGCCCCTGCGTTCTCGCATGCCGTGGTCGCAGCAGTGAGCGTGCTCATCATCGCCTGTCCCTGCGCGCTCGGGCTCGCGACACCGATGTCGATCATGGTGGCCACCGGAAGGGGCGCACGCGCCGGGGTGCTCGTTCGAGACGCGGAAGCGCTCGAGTGCCTGGCCGGCGCCGACGTGCTGGTCGTCGACAAGACCGGCACTCTCACGGAAGGGAGGCCACGGGTGACGGATGTCGTGACGACCGGAGGAATGGGTGAGACCGAGCTCCTGTCGCTTGCCGCCTCACTGGAGCGCGCGTCGGAGCACCCTCTCGCCCGCGCCGTCGTAGAGGAGGCCATCGGGCGCGGCGCGAGGCTTCTCGAGGCGGCGGAGTTCGAGGCGAGCGCGGGCAAGGGCGTGCGGGGCCGGGTGGCCGGACACGAGGTCGCTCTGGGCAACCTGCGCCTGCTGCGCGAGGCGGACATCGAGCCCGGAGAGGTCGCGGAGTCGGTGGAGCGCCTGCAGGGCGAAGGCAAGACCACGATCTGCGTCGCCGTGAACGGGCGGGCGCGAGGCATCATCGCCGTCGCGGACCGGACCAGGGCGGGCACGCCGGACGCGCTCGCGGCGCTGCGATCGCGGGGCCTGCACATCGTTCTGGCGACCGGAGACCATCCCCGGGCCGCGAGCAGCATCGCGCGCGAGCTGCACATCGAGGACGCCCGCGCCGAGATGAGCCCGGCGGACAAGGCAGCTCTCGTCTCGCGCCTGCGGGCGGCGGGGCACCGGGTCGCGATGGCGGGCGACGGGGTGAACGACGCGCCCGCGCTCGCCACGGCCGACGTGGGCATCGCGATGGGGGGCGGGGCCGATGTGGCGCTCGAGAGTGCCGGCATCACCCTGCTGGAAGGCGATCTGCACGGCATGGTGCGTGCGCACCGCCTCGCCCGGGCGACCATGCGCAACGTCCGGCAGAATCTCTTCTTCGCCTTCGCCTACAACGCCGCCGGCGTGCCGGTGGCGGCCGGGGTCCTCTACCCCCTGATCGGCGTGCTGCTCTCGCCGATCGTTGCCGCCGTCGCCATGAGCCTCTCGTCGATCTCGGTGATCGGCAACGCGCTCCGGCTCGCCCGGCTCCGCCTTGAGGTCTGAGAAGTCGGGCCCCGGGGCGCTGGTCGGCAACCGTGGCTACCGCCGCTACCTCGAGACCGAGGGGGAGGGC
>CAYFYD010000407.1:0-4129 GCA_964347195.1 uncultured Ectothiorhodospiraceae bacterium | reverse complement strand
GCAGTGGCTGGTCGCCGGCGGCGCGCTCCTGGTCAAGGTGTTCGAAGCGCCGGGAACGCAATGCCTCCGGCGGGATCTGGCGCGGACGTTCTCTTCGGTTCGGGCGCGCAAGCCGGCGGCGTCGAGAGCGCGCTCCTCGGAGCTCTACGTGATGGCGAAGGGCTTTGGACTATAGTATGGAAAGGGCTTCCGGTATCATGATGCCCCGAAGGGAAGCATTCCCCACCGGCGCCGACTGAAGGATATGGCCAAGAATCTCATTCTCTGGGTGGTGATCGCCCTGGTGTTGATGTCCGTGTTCAACAACTTCGGACCGCGCCGGACATCGACGCAGCAGGTGGAGTTCTCCCGCTTCTTCGAGGATGCGAAGCACAGCCGCGTTCAGAAGGTGGTGGTGGAAGGCCGCAACATCGAGGGCATCTATCAGACCGGCGAGCGCTTCCAGACCTACATTCCCGAGATGGACAACACCGCACTCATCTCGGACCTGCTCGAGTACGGAGTGGTGATCGACGCCCGGCCTCCCGAGCAGCAGTCGGTGCTCATGCAGATCTTCATCTCGTGGTTCCCGTTCCTGTTGCTCATCGGCGTATGGATCTTCTTCATGCGCCAGATGCAGGGCGGCGGCGGGGGCCGCGGCGCGTTGTCCTTCGGCAAGAGCCGGGCCCGCCTCCTCGGCGAAGATCAGGTGAAGGTGACCTTCTCCGACGTGGCGGGAGTGGACGAGGCCAAGGAGGAAGTCTCGGAGCTCGTGGACTTCCTTCGGGATCCCTCCAAGTTCCAGAAGCTGGGCGGCAAGATTCCCCGCGGAGTGCTGATGGTCGGCTCCCCGGGTACCGGAAAGACCCTGCTCGCGCGCGCCATCGCGGGAGAGGCCAAGGTGCCTTTCTTCACGATATCGGGGTCCGATTTCGTCGAGATGTTCGTCGGAGTGGGCGCATCAAGAGTCCGCGACATGTTCGAACAGGCGAAGAAGCACGCCCCGTGCATCATCTTCCTCGACGAGATCGACGCGGTAGGCCGGCACCGCGGCGCCGGTCTCGGAGGCGGCCACGACGAACGGGAGCAGACCTTGAACCAGCTCCTGGTGGAGATGGACGGTTTCGACGGCAACGAGGGCGTCATCGTCATCGCCGCCACCAACCGCCCCGACGTGCTGGACCCGGCGCTGCTTCGCCCGGGACGCTTCGATCGCCAGGTCATCGTGCCGCTGCCGGACATCCGGGGCCGCGAGCAGATCCTGAAGGTGCACATGCGCAAGGTTCCCCTCGACAAGCGGGTGGAGCCGAACGTGATTGCCCGGGGCACTCCGGGGTTCTCGGGCGCGGACCTCGCGAACCTCGTCAACGAGGCCGCGCTGTTCGCGGCGCGGAGCAATCGCCGCACGGTGGAGATGGAGCATTTCGAGAAGGCCAAGGACAAGATAATGATGGGGGCCGAGCGCAAGTCCATGGTGATGAGCGACGACGAGAAGAAGCTCACCGCCTACCACGAGGCGGGCCATGCCATCGTCGGTCTGCTCGTGCCCTCCCATGATCCGGTGCACAAGGTGACCATCATTCCGAGAGGCCGGGCGCTCGGGCTGACCATGTTCCTCCCCGAGGAGGATCGCTACAGCGACAGCCGGCAACGCCTGGAGAGCCGCATCTCGAGCATGTTCGGAGGCCGCATCGCCGAGGAGCTGATATTCGGTGCCGATCACGTGACCACCGGCGCGAGCAGCGACATCAAGTACGCCACGGAGATCGCGCGGGACATGGTGACCCGTTGGGGACTTTCCGAGCGGCTCGGCCCCCTCACGTACACCGAAGAGGAAGGGGAGGTCTTCCTCGGGCGCAGCGTGACGAAGCACAAGCTCGTGTCCGACGAGACCGCGCACCTCATAGACGAGGAGGTGCGAAGCATCATCGACCGCAACTACCAGCGTGCCGAGCGTCTGCTCGACGAGAACATGTCCAAGCTGCACATGATGGCGGAGGCGCTGTTGAAGTACGAGACGCTGGATTCGCACCAGATCGGCGACATCATGGAGGATCGGGAGCCCCGTCCTCCCGAGGACTGGGGAGACGACACTCCCGCGGACGGAGATGCGGGAGTGATCGAGGAAGAGCCGCAGAGCTCCTCGTCGGGCCCGGGCGAGATCGGCGGACCCGCCAGCCTGCACTGAAGCCTCGCCGGCCGAAACGCAACCACCGCTCCCGGACATCTCCGCGGGAGGGAGGCACACCGGAACCCGCCTTGCCCTCACGCCCATGAGCGACAGACGACGCCTCTTCGGGACCGATGGCATCCGCGGCGCGGTGGGCCGCCATCCCATCACCGCGGACTTCATGCTCAAGCTCGGATGGGCGGCGGGAAAGGTCCTGTGCAGGGACGAACGCGGACGGGTGCTGATCGGCAAGGACACGCGGATCTCCGGCTACATGTTCGAATCGGCCCTGGAGGCGGGCCTCATCGCCGCCGGAGTCGATGTCCGCCTCCTCGGACCGATGCCCACGCCGGGCGTCGCCTATCTCACCCGGACCTTCCATGCCCGGGCCGGCATCGTGATCAGTGCATCGCACAATCCCTACGTCGACAACGGCGTCAAGTTCTTCGATGCGGACGGTAGCAAGCTGCCCGATTCGGTCGAGTCGGAGATCGAGGCGCGCCTCGATGCGGCCATGGTCACGGTGAGCTCCGAGGAGCTCGGCAAGGCCGAGCGGATCACGGATGCGGCGGGGCGCTACATCGAGTTCTGCAAGAGCACCATCCCCCCCGATCTCGATCTCGGAGGGCTTCGAATCGTGGTCGACTGTGCCCACGGTGCGGCCTATCACATCGCACCGAACGTGCTGGGTGAGCTCGGCGCGGAGGTCTCGGCGATCGGAGTGGAGCCCGACGGGCTCAACATCAACCAGGGCGCCGGCGCGCTCTCTCCCCGGCGCCTGCAGGCGGCGGTGCGCGAAGGAGGGGCCGATCTCGGCATCGCGCTCGACGGCGACGGCGATCGAGTGGTGATGGTCGATGGCGAAGGCGGCCTCCTGGACGGCGACGAGATCCTGTTCATCATCGCCCGTTCACGTCGCGAGCAGGGCACCGGGGACCGCGCGGTAGTGGGAACCGTGATGAGCAACCGCGGCCTCGAGGAGGCGTTGGGTCGGCTCGGACTGGCACTGCACCGCGCCAAGGTCGGCGACCGCAACGTGCTGGAGCTGATGAAGCATCGGGGTTGCCGGCTCGGCGGAGAGGCGTCCGGTCACATCATCTGCCTGGACCGGGTCACCACCGGAGATGGAATGGTCGCCGCCCTGCAGGTGCTGGGGGCGATGCGCTCGCGCGAGGCGTCTCTGCGCGAGCTTCGCGAGGGGATGGTGAAGTATCCCCAGGAGCTCCTCAACGTCGAGGTCAACGGAGCGCTCGATCCCCTCGAGGTTCCCGGCATCCGTGAGGCGGTCCGGGTCAAGGAGGACGAGCTGGGGCCGGGAGGACGGATCCTGTTGCGGCGCTCGGGCACCGAGCCCCTCGTGCGCATCATGGTCGAAGGTCGGGACCCCGGTCGGGTGAAGCGGATGGCCCGGGCGCTCGCCGGGATGGTGAAGACCGAGCTGGTCCACTAGCCTTGCGCTCCTCGGCGCCCCGGGCTCGGGGTCGGAGTCGCGACGGGAACCACTACATGCCGGAGAGGACGATGCGGCGGAGCATGGTGGCGGGCAACTGGAAGATGAACGGCCGCTCGATGGGCGCGGATGCGCTCGCGAGCGGGATCCGGGACGGGCTCCCGGTCGAGTGCGAGGCGGAGGTGGCTCTGTGCCCGCCCAGCGTATACCTCTCGGCGGCGGCGCGTCGCCTGGAAGGAGGACGGGTGTCCCTCGGGGCGCAGAACCTCTGTGAACGGGCCGATGGCGCGTTCACCGGCGAAGTGTCGGCGGAGATGCTGGTGGATGTCGGTTGCACCTTCGTGATCGTCGGGCACTCCGAGCGCCGCGCCCGCTACGGCGAATCGGACGATCTCGTTGCGAGGAAGTATGGGCGGGCCCGCGAAGGGGGGCTGATCCCCATCCTCTGCGTCGGCGAGTCGCTCGAGGAGCGCGAGGCGGCCCGCACCACCGATGTGGTCGAACGGCAACTGGCCGCGGTGGCCGCGGTC
>CAYFYD010000406.1:0-4131 GCA_964347195.1 uncultured Ectothiorhodospiraceae bacterium | reverse complement strand
GGACGCGGGTCGCGGTTGCCGCCGACGCGGCGACGCTCGCCGGATTCAACCGGGCGATGGCGCTCGAGACCGAGTCCAGGGTCCTCGAGGCGGATCGCCTGCTGCCCGGGGTGGAGGCGGTGCTGCGGGACCCTCGCCACGGCTTCTTCGTGGTCGCCGAGACCGGGCGGGAGGTCGTGGGCGCCCTGCTCATCACCTACGAGTGGAGCGACTGGCGGAACGGGCGCTTCTGGTGGATCCAGAGCGTCTACGTGCGGCCCGAACACCGCCGCCGCGGCGTCTACCGCCGCCTGCACGAGTTCGTCCGCGATCGGGCCCGGGCGGACGGCAACGGGGTGGGATTCCGTCTCTACGTGGAGCGCGACAACATCGATGCGCAGCGCACCTATGCCTCACTCGGCATGGGTGAGACCCCGTACCGCATGTACGAGGAGCTGCTGCGTTGACCCTGCATCGCGCATCGACCTCCTGCTGCGGGCGCCGACCGCAAAGCGGTGAACGGGTGTACTCCCTCGAGATTCGGGAATCCATGGCCTGATTCCAGCAACTCGAACCTCGAAAGTCGAGTGACTACCATGCCTTCAGTGTCTCTCCGTCCGTGCGCTACGGGGGCGTCCCCACTCCGATCCGCGGCAAGCGACGCGCGCATGGAGTCTTCGTCGCCAACCCGTAGAATCGACGCGCCATGAACGCCCCGGCACCCAACCGCATCGTGGCGCAGCGGGGAGAGACGCTGCGCTGCAAGGGATGGAAGCAGGAGACCATCCTGCGCATGCTCGAGAACAACCTCGAGAACGCGCAGGACCCCTCGCGTCTCATCGTCTACGGCGGCAACGCCCGGGCGGCGAGAAACTGGGAGAGCTACCACGCGATCGTCCGCTCCCTGAAGGAGCTCGAGGACGACGAGACGCTGGTGGTGCAGGCGGGAATGCCGGTGGCGGTGTTCAGGACCCACCGCTTGGCGCCCCGGGTGGTCATGGGCCTGAGCAACGTCATCAACGCCACCTGGCCCGAGTTCTACGAGCTGATGGACCGGAACCTCACCACCTTCTCGTCCTACACCGCGGGCCCCTGGGAGTACATCGGGAGCCAGGGCGTGGTCGAGGGGACCTTCGAGACCCTCGCCTGCATCGCCGAGGAGCAGTTCCTGGGAGACCTGCGCGGGCGGGTATTCTTCAGCGGGGGCCTCGGCGGGATGGGACGTTCCCAGCCCCGGGCGATGAGCATGCACGGCGGGGTGTCGGTCACGGTGGAGGTCCGAAGCGAGGTGGTCGCCCGCTGTCTCGACGAGGGCTGGGCGGACCTCGAGGCCCGGGACCTCGACGAGGCCATTGCGATGGCGGCCGAGGCCTGCCGGGCCGGGAAACCGCGGGCCATTGTCCTCTGCGCCAACATGGTCGAGGCCTGCGAAGCGGCTCTGGAGCGGGGATGGACCCCCGATGTGGTGACCGAGATGTGTCCTTTCCACGACCCTTTCGCGGTCGTCCCCGCCGGCCTCTCGCCCGCCGGGGCAGATGCCTTGCGGGGCCGTTCGAGGTCGGAGTATCTCGCCCACTCGCGAAAGAGCATCCTTCGCATGGTCCGGGCGATGAACCGCTTCCTCGACGCCGGGGCCCAGGTCTTCGAGTACGGCACCTTCGTGCGCAAGGAGGCGGTGGACGCGGGGATGGACCGCGAGGAGGCATTTCGCTATCCGGGCTTCGTCTCCCGCTACTGGCGCCCCCACCTGTTCGAGAAAGGCCGGGGGGCCTTCCGCTGGACCTGCATCTCCGGCGCGGTCGCGGACCGGGACCGGCTCGACCGACTGGCGCTCGAGCTCTTTCCGGAGTGTCCCGTCACGCAACGCTGGATCCCGCTGGCGAGAAAGCACCTGCCGGTCGAGGGCCTGCCGGCGAGGGTCTGCTTTCTCGGCTTCGGCCAGCGCAAGCGCTTCGGGCTGGCCACGAACGAGCTCATCCGGCAAGGAGAAGTGTCGGGGCCGGTGGCCTTCTCCCGCGACAACCTGGACCCGGGCGCGATCGCCAACCCGGCGATGGAGACCGAGAACATGAAGGACGGCTCCGATGCCATCGCGGACTGGCCCTTCATCAATGCGCTGCTGAACACGGCGGCGATGGCCGACCTCGTTTCGATCCAGTCCAACGGCACCATGGGCGTCTCCCACCACACCGGCTGCACGATCGTCGCCGACGGCAGCGAGGAGTCGGCGCTCCGCCTCGAGGCCGCGTTGACGACGGACGTGGGGATCGGGATCGTGCGCTATGCGCAGTCCGGCTACGAGAACGCGCGGCGGGTGGCGGAGGGACGCGACCCACTCAGCGAGGACGCCATCAAGGTGCCCCTGTGGTGGACGCCGGCGGCGGGGGACCGATGACGGTACGCACCCGCTTCGCGCCGAGTCCGACCGGAGATCTGCACATCGGCGGCGCACGCACCGCGCTCTTCTGCTGGCTCTTCGCCCGGCGTCACGGCGGGAGTTTCGTGCTGCGCATCGAGGACACCGACCGGGCACGTTCCACCGAGGCTTCGGTCGCCTCCATCCTGGAGGGGCTCTCCTGGCTCGGGCTCGACTGGGACGAGGGCCCGATCTTCCAGACCCGGCGCTTCGAGCGCTACCGCGAGCAGATCCGCCGTCTGCTCGGGCAGGGCGATGCCTATTACTGCACCTGCAGCCGGGAGCGCCTCGAGGCGCTGCGCGAGGCGCAGCGCGCCCGCGGCGAGAAGCCCCGCTACGACGGCCGCTGCCGGGACCGCGTCGGGGCACCTCCGCCCGAGGGCGCGGCCCCGGTCGTCAGGTTCCGCAACCCGCTCGCGGGCGAGGTGAGGGTGGAGGACGCGATCAAGGGACGCATCGCCTTCGCCAATACCGAGCTTGACGACCTCGTCATCGCCCGCGCCGACGGAACGCCCACCTACAACTTCACGGTGGTGGTCGACGACATCGACTTCGCGATCAGTCACGTCATACGCGGCGACGATCACGTGAACAACACCCCGCGCCAGATCAACCTGCTGCGCGCCCTCGGGGGCACGGTGCCGGTGTACGCCCACGTGCCGATGATCCTCGCCCCGGACGGGAAGCGCATGTCGAAACGCGAGGGCGCGCAAGGGGTGGCGACCTTCCACGACGCCGGGTACCTGCCGGACGCGCTCGTGAACTACCTCGTGCGCCTCGGCTGGTCGCACGGCGACCAGGAAGTGTTCTCGCGCGAAGATCTGATCCGCCTCTTCGACATCGGCGACGTCAACCGGGCGCCCGCGGTCTTCGATCCCGAGAAGCTCACGTGGCTCAACCAGCACTACATTCAGCGGGCCGCGGCCGGCGCCCTGCGCGAAGCGCTGCGGCGGGAGCTCGAGCGCATCGGGCTCGATCCGACGCAGGGTCCGGACCTCGGCACCGTGATCGAAGTTCAGAGGGACCGGGCGCGCACTCTGGTCGACATGGCCGAGAAGAGCGTCTTTGCCTTTCGGGACATCGACGCCTACGACGAGGGAGCGGCAAAGAAGCACCTGCGCCCGGTTGCGCTCGAGCCTCTGCTCGCGGTGCGTGAACGGCTCGCCGCCCTCGAGCTCTGGGCACCCGAGGCGCTGCACGCCGCGGTGGAGGAGACGGCGCAGGCGCTGGACCTGAAGCTCGGCCGCCTCGCCCAGCCCCTGCGGGTCGCCCTCACCGGCTGTGCCGCGTCCCCGTCGATCGAGAAGACGCTCCTGCTGGTCGGCCGGGCGCGTGCGCTCGTGCGCATCGACGCCGCCTGCGCCCACGTGCGCGCCCGCGCGGCGTTTTCTTGACACTCGACTTTCGGGGTTCGAAATGCCGGAGTTACAAGATGGATTCCCGCGAACCCTGTCCCCGACTCCGATCGGGGAGCGGGAAGGCCGTCCATGGAGGGGGGGGTGGCCGCCGCGGGAAGGCCGTCCACGGAGGGGTGGCGGCTGCCGTGGAAGTGACGCATCTCGCGCAGATGATGTAGTTCCCGCGCCAACTCCGTCATTCCCGTGCCACCTCCGTCATTCCCGCGCCAACCCCGTCATTCCCGCGAAAGCGGGAATCCATTTCAGCCCACAGCCCCGAAACTCGAGTTGACAGACTCGCGCGGCCCCCCGTACAGTGCTTCGTTGCTCGGGGCCATA
>CAYFYD010000405.1:0-4134 GCA_964347195.1 uncultured Ectothiorhodospiraceae bacterium | reverse complement strand
GAAGGCGGGAGGCCGCCGCGGCCCCGCTCGCGCACGCCGAGCGCGGGGCGGGGGGCGCCGCCGCGGGGCCCCGGGGGCGGGCGCGCCGGCGCGCCGGCTCGTCGCCCCGCACGCCCCCCGGGACGGAGCCGGCGCCGCGATGAACCGGACCCGGCGCGACGCGATTTTCCGCCGGCTTCGTGCCGCCAATCCCCGTCCCACGACCGAGCTCGAGTTCGATACCCCCTTCCAACTGTTGGTGGCGGTGATCCTGTCCGCGCAGGCGACGGACCTGAGCGTCAACCGCGCCACCCGCGAGCTGTTCCGCCTCGCCCCCGACCCCGCGGCCATGGTCGCGCTCGGGGAAGCGGGCCTGCGCCGCTGCATCCGCTCGATCGGCCTCTACAACTCGAAGGCGAAGAACATCGTCGCCGCGTGCCGCCGGCTCTGCGACGAGCACGGCGGAGAGGTGCCGAGGACCCGCGATGCGCTGGAGGCGCTGCCGGGGGTGGGGCGAAAGACGGCGAACGTCGTGCTGAACACCGCGTTCGGAGAGCCCACCATCGCAGTGGACACGCACATCTTCCGGGTCTCGAACCGCACCCGGATCGCCCCCGGTCGCAATGTCGGGGAGGTCGAGGAGAGGCTGCTGCGCCGGGTGCCGGCGGAGTTCAGGCAGGACGCGCACCACTGGCTCATACTGCACGGGCGCTACGTGTGCACCGCGAGGCGGCCGAAGTGCGGCGAGTGCCTCATCGAAGACCTGTGCGAGTTCGAGGACAAGCAGCCGGCGCCGTGAACGGCGGCGCGGCTGGTATTCTGCCGGGTCGGACCGATACTCTAGCTTCACATGGACTCCCCAACGCTCCGCTTCTGCAAGATGCACGGGCTCGGCAACGATTTCCTCGTGGCCGACAACCGCGCCGGCCGCCTGCGCTTCGCGCCGGCCCGGGTGCGCGCGTGGGGAGACCGCCACACCGGGGTCGGCTTCGACCAGATGCTGGTGGCGGAGGCGCCCCGGGAGGCGGGAGCCGACTTCTCGGTGCGCATCTTCAACCGCGACGGCAGCGAGGCGGGGCAATGCGGCAACGGCATGCGGTGCATGGCGCTCTTCGCCCGGCGCCGGGGCCTCTGCGGGGGCGGGGAGACGCTCATGGAGGCGCCGGGCGGCCTCGTTCGCGCCCGCTTCCGGGGAGACCTGGTCACCGTTTCGATGGGAGTCCCGAGCTTCGCGCCGGATGCCGTCCCCTTCCTCGCCGGCGAGGCGCGCGGCGCCCATGTCCTGGAGCTCGGCGGCGGTGATCGGGTCTCGGTGGGGGTGGTGTCCGTGGGCAACCCGCATGCGGTGCTGTGGGTCGACGATGTCGAGCACGCTCCGGTGCGGGAGACGGCCGTCCGCGTCCAGGAGAGCGGGCGCTTTCCCCGGGGCGTCAACGTGGGCTTCGCGGAGCGCGTCGCTGCCACGCGGATCCGGCTGCGGGTCCACGAGCGGGGGGCGGGCGAGACCCGGGCCTGCGGCACCGGGGCCTGTGCCGCGGCGGTGGTGGGGATCCGTCAGGGCGAGCTCGCCTCCGAAGTGACGGTCGAGCTGCCGGGGGGACGGCTGCGGGTCGAGTGGCCGGGGGCGGGGGCGCCGGTGTGGCTGACCGGCGAGGCGACGCACGTTTTCGACGGAGAACTCCGACTATGATCACGCAGCGACCCGAGCCCGCGATCGATGGGCGGAGCGAGCAGGAGGTGGCCGACTATCTGCGCGAACATCCGGATTTCCTGGTGCGCCACCCCGAGCTCGTGGACGCCCTGCTGGTGCCCCACACCTGCGGAGAGGCGGTGTCGCTGCTCGAGTACCAGTCGAGGCGTCTGCGCGACGAGAACCGCGAGCTCCAACAGCGTCTCGAGACTCTGATCCGCAACGCCCGGGAGAACGAGGAGCTCGGCCGCCGGGTCCATCGCCTGAGCCTCGACATCATGCACCGCGACAGCGCGGACGAGCTGTTCTCCCACCTCTACCAGAGCTTGCAGGAAGACTTCGATACCGAGCTCGCCGCGCTTCGGGTGTTCGCGGCCCCGGCTTCGTCGTGGGACGCGGGCCTCGCGGAGTTCGCCGGAGAGGCCGCGCCGGAGCGCGAGCTCTTCGATTCGCTGCTCGCGCGCGATCGGCCCCTCTGCGGTCCCCTCGGTCGTGATCAGGCCGCCTGCCTGTTCGGGGAGCAGGGGGGGGAAGTGGAGTCGAGCGCCCTCATGCCCCTCGGCGTCTCCCCCTCCTTCGGCGTGCTCGCAGTGGCCAGCCGGAACCCCGAGCGCTACACGAGCGGCATGGGCACGGTGTTCCTGCGCCAGATCGCTGCTCTCGTGAGCCGGGCCCTCGAAGCGCACCTCGCGAGCTGAGACCCGAACGTGGCATCTCCCGTATCGAGCGCGGTCGAGCCCGAAGCGCTGCGCCACCCGCTCGCCGCCTTCGAGCGGCACCTGCGCTACGAGCGCCGCCTGTCGGAACATAGCGTCGGCGCCTACCTCGGCGATCTGGAACGCTTCGCCGGCTTCGTCGGGGCGAGTGGCGCGGCTCGGTGGCAGGAGGTCACTCCGGCGCTGGTGCAGAGCTTCATCGCACGCCGCCACCGTCAGGGGGTCGGGCCTCGCAGCCTTCAGCGTGCCCTGTCGGCGATCCGTGCCTTCTTCCGGTACGGCATGGACTACGCGTCCTTCCCGAGCGATCCGGCCGCCGATGTGCGCGCCCCGCGGGCCCCGGACAAGCTTCCCGATCTGCTCGAGGTGGACCGGGTGGGGGCATTGCTCGACTTCGAGTCCGACGACTCGCTGGACCTCCGGGACCGGGCGATGCTCGAGTTGATCTACTCGTGCGGCCTGCGCCTGGCGGAGGTGGTGGGCCTCGACCTCATGGATCTGGACCTGCGCGATGCGGTGGTCGAGGTGACGGGCAAGGGCGACAAGGCGCGCCGGCTCCCGGTGGGCCGATATGCGATCGACGCACTCCGGGCATGGCTCGCGCGCCGCCGCGAGCTCGCGCCCTCCGGGGAGCCGGCCCTCTTCGTGAGCCGTCTCGGCCGCCGCATATCCCGGCGTTCCGTGGCGGCGCGCCTGAGCCGACGGGCGATGCTTCAGGGGCTCGGCGCCGGGGTCCACCCGCACATGCTGCGCCACTCCTTTGCGAGCCATCTGCTCGAGTCGAGCGGCGACCTGCGCGCGGTGCAGGAGCTGCTCGGCCACGCCGACATCAGCACCACCCAGTTCTACACCCACCTCGACTTCCAGCATCTGGCGAAGGTGTATGACCGTTCGCATCCGCGGGCGCGGCGTCGCGCCCGGGCCCGTTGACCGCGCGGCCCGGCGGGACGGAGAGGCGTTCGGCATGACGCGCTTTCACGGCACCACGGTACTGGCGGTCCGGCGGGGCGCCCGGGTGGTGATGGGGGGGGACGGACAGGTGTCCTTCGGAAACACCGTCATGAAGGGCAATGCCCGCAAGGTGCAGCGCCGCTACCACGACCGCGTGCTCGCCGGCTTCGCGGGCGGCACCGCCGACGCCTTCACCCTCGTGGAGCGCTTCGAGGGCAAGCTCGAGAAGCATCAGGGCAACCTCGTGCGGTCCGCGGTGGAGCTCGCCCGGGACTGGCGCAGTGACCGGGTGCTGCGCCGGCTGGAGGCCCTGCTCCTGGTCGCCGATGCGCGGTCCACGCTGGTGGTCTCCGGCAACGGCGACGTGATCGAGCCCGAGCACGACGCGGTGGCGATCGGCTCGGGCGGCGCCTACGCGCTCGCCGCGGCCCGGGCCCTCCTCGCCCACACCGCGCTCGATCCGCGCGCGATCGTCGAGCAGGGACTGCGGATCGCGGCCGACATCTGCATCTACACCAACGCCGACCTCACCATCGAAGAGCTCGGTGGCGGGGTGCGGGCCTGACGAAGGCGCCGCGCTCCGCCGTCGATCACGCCATGTCCCACATGACCCCCCGGGAGATCGTCCACGAGCTGGACAAGCACATCGTCGGCCAGGCCGAGGCGAAGCGCGCGGTCGCGATCGCACTGCGAAACCGCTGGCGGAGGAGCCAGGTCGACGAGCCCCTGCGCCAGGAGATCACGCCGAAGAACATCCTCATGATCGGGCCGACCGGGGTCGGCAAGACCGAGATCGCG
>CAYFYD010000404.1:0-4160 GCA_964347195.1 uncultured Ectothiorhodospiraceae bacterium | reverse complement strand
CATCATCCCCCTGGCGGCCGCCTGACGGCGGACACGAGGGCACCGGGGTGTCGCGTGGCCGGCACCGGGTCAAGCCGCTGCGCAAGGGGGTACCGCCGCGCGGAATGTGATGAAGGGTTCTCCGGCGAAGAGAGACCGACGACGGCGAGAAGGCGCTCTCGTCGTTCCGGTGTCAGGCCTTGGGGAAGTTGACCCCGCGGATCTGACGTTCGGCCTGGAGGCCGTCTAGAAGGGGATGTCGTCGTCGAAGTCCTCGGCGGCGGGCTCCGGCGGTGCCCTCTCCCGTCTCCTCGGCGCGTCCCCTCCCCACTCGCGGGGGGGCGCGGCCTCGCCGGGGGGATCGGACATGCCGCCCTGCATGCGACCGCCGAGCATCTGCATGTCTCCGGCCACGATCTCGGTCGACCAGCGATCCTGACCGTCCTGGGCCTGCCACTTGCGCGTCTGCAGACGGCCCTCGACGTAGACCTGCCGCCCCTTGCGCAGATACTCCCCCGCGATCTCGGCGAGGCGGCCGAAGAAGACCACCCGGTGCCACTCCGTGCGCTCCTGCTGCTCTCCCGACTGCCGGTCCCGCCAAGTGTCGGTGGTGGCGAGGCGGATGTTGGTCACTGCCGCACCGCTCGCCGTATGTCGCGTCTCCGGATCCGCGCCGAGGTTTCCGACGAGGATCACCTTGTTGATGCCTCTGGCCATTGCTCCTTCTCCTGCTCTCGAGGTCCCCGGGGACCCTGTCCGACTTCCCTGTCCGTGTCCGGAGCCCGCGCCCGCGCGCATGGCGGCCGGACGGTCGGACACCGTCGATATTACGACGCGTCCAGGGAGATTGCACGCAGGGCGTCCCCGTCGAGGGTGCGCCGATCGACCTTCAGATAGGCGACCGAGTCCTCCACGATGATGACGACTTCCGATACTCCGGGTACGCTGCGCAGACGCCGGGAGAGGTCGTCCGCGCCCGCTTCGGTGACGCCGTCGAGGCGCAGGAGGCGGGTGCTCGAGGGGGCGGGGTTGCGCATGCGGAGCGCCCCCAGCAGCCAGACGAGGACGAGCGCGCCGCAGAACCAGAAGACGGCGCCGGTACCCCACCGGCCGTGCAGCCATCCGCCGCACAGCCCGCCGGCAAAGGCCCCGAGGTACTGGGCGGTGGAGTACAGGCCGAGCGCAGTGCCCTTCTTGTCCGAGGGCGCGATCCTGGACACGAGTGAGGGCAGGCACGATTCGAGCACGCTGAACGCAGTGAAGTAGAGCACCATCATGGCCGCGAGCGCCACCAGCTCCGCGTCGAGCCATGCGATCCCCCACTCGGCCCCGGCGAGGCATGCGACCGCGCCCAGAAACACCGCCTTCAGCCGGTTGCGCCGGTCGGCGTAGAGCACGAACGGGATCATCAGCAGCACCGAGACGACAAGTACCGGCACGTACACCATCCAGTGCGTTTCGGCGGGCAGGCCCGCGGAGTCGCGCAGCGCGAGGGGGAGCGCAACGAAGGTCGCGGTCAGGATCAGGTGGAGGATGAAGATGCCGGCATCCAGGCGCAGCAGCTCGCGATCGGCCAGGATCTCCCTGAACTGCGCGGGCATCGGTTCCACGTCGCGGTGAAAGCGGGAGGTGAGCGGCGTCGGCACCCAGCGGACGAGCACCACGATGCCCGCGACGGCGAGCGCGGCGGTCAGCCAGAAGAGTCCGGAGATACCGACGAGCCCGGTCAGGGCGTGTCCCACCATCATCGCGAGTGCGAACGCGAAGCCGATGCTCACCCCGATGATCGCCATCGCCTTGGTGCGCTGGTCCTCGCGCGTCAAGTCCGCGGTCAGCGCGATGACGGCCGCACCGATCGCGCCGCAACCCTGCAGGGCGCGGCCGACGACGACTCCCCACATCGTCTCCGCGAGCGCCGCCACCACGCTTCCCGCCGCGAAGACGAGGAGGCCCGCGACGATGACCCGCTTGCGGCCGATGCGGTCCGAGATCATCCCGAAGGGGATCTGGAAGACGGCCTGGGTGAGGCCGTACACGCCGATTGCGAGCCCGGCGAGGACCGGCGAGTAGCCCTCGTAGGACTCCGCGTGCAGGCTGAAGACGGGCAGGATCAGGAAGAGCCCGAGGATGCGCAGCGTGAAGATCCCCGCGAGCGCCACGCTCGCCCGCCGCTCGGAGGCGGTCATGCGCACCTCGCCCGCGCCTCCATCACCGCCGGACTCCGCACACGCGCGGGTCATCGCCGGCCGGTGCCGTCCGCCGTCTCGGTGGAGAAGACATGCTCCCGTCCCCCCTTCGGAGCCCGAGGGGCGCCGCGTTCCGCCGTGCGGGGTGCGCGACGGGGAGGGGGGAGGGCGCCGCGACCGGGATCCGAAGCCTGGGATGCCGGCCCCCGGCTCACTCCCCGTCGCGCGGTGCAATCCGTCGGGATCGGCACGCTCGTCTCGATGCTCCTGGTTCGCCTGCGGGGAGCCGCGTCATGAGAATGCGGGCCCGGGAGGCGCGCTAATATAGTTTCTCCGCCGGGCATTACCAACGAGCCATGCAGCAGGTCGTCATTCGCGGAGCGCGAACCCACAACCTTCGTAACGTCGATCTGGACCTTCCGCGAGACCGGCTCATCGTGGTGACCGGGGTGTCGGGGTCCGGCAAGTCCTCGCTCGCCTTCGACACCGTGTACGCGGAGGGGCAACGACGCTACGTGGAGTCTCTGTCCGCGTATGCCCGGCAGTTCCTCTCGGTGATGGAGAAGCCGGACGTCGACCACATCGAGGGCCTGTCTCCCGCCATATCGATCGAGCAGAAGTCGACCTCGCACAACCCGCGTTCCACCGTGGGCACGATCACCGAGATCCACGACTATCTGCGGCTGCTCTTCGCGCGGGCGGGAGAGCCGCGCTGCCCGACCCACGGCCTCGCGCTGCGGGCGCAGACCGTGAGCCAGATGGTCGACCAGGTGCTGGCGCTGCCCGAGTCGACGCGCCTCATGCTGCTCGCCCCCGTGGTCGACGCGCGCAAGGGCGAACACCTGCAGGTCATCGAGGGGCTGCGGCGGCAGGGCTACCTGCGGGTCCGGGTGGACGGGGAGGTCCACGAGATCGACGAGATTCCGGTGCTCGAACGCCGCAAGCGCCACACGATCGAGGCGGTGGTGGACCGGGTCCGGGTGCGCAGCGGCCTCGGGCTGCGCCTCGCCGAGTCGATCGAGACCGCGCTCGCCCTCGCGGGGGGCCGGATGCGGGTGGTCAGGATGGACGAGCCCGACGGCGAGACGCTCGTGTTCTCGGCGCGATTCGCCTGCCCGATCTGCGACTACAGCCTCCCCTCGCTCGAGCCCCGCACCTTTTCGTTCAACAATCCCGCCGGCGCCTGCCCGGGTTGCGACGGGCTCGGCACGCGCACCTTCTTCGATCCGGCGCGACTGGTGGCCCACCCCGAGCTCAGTCTGCCGGGCGGGGCGATCCCGGGCTGGGACCGCCGCAACGTCTACTACTTCCAGATGCTGGAATCCTTGGCCCGGCACTACGGCTTCGATCTCGACCTCCCCTTCAATGCGCTGCCGGACACCGTACAGGCAGTCGTTCTCCACGGCAGCGGCGGCGAGGAGATCGAGTTCGTCTACCGCCAGGAGGGACGGCGCTCCTGGCGCCGGCGCCACCCCTTCGAGGGGATCGTTCCCAACATCGAGCGCCGCTACCGGGAGACGCAGTCCGGCGCGGTGCGCGAGGAGCTGTCGAAGTTCCTCGGCACGCGCGCCTGCGACGAGTGCGGGGGGGCCAGACTGAACCTCCAGGCACGCAACGTCTTCCTGGGCGACCTCAACCTGCCCGCGATCAGCGCGCTCCCCGTGGGCAGGGCGATGCGCACCCTGGCGGGACTCGGGCTCGAGGGCGCGCGCGGAGAGATCGCGCGAGGCATTCTCGAGGAGATCGCGCAACGCCTCAGGTTTCTCGACGATGTCGGGCTCGACTACCTCGAGCTCGACCGTCCGGCCGAGACCCTGTCGGGCGGGGAGGCGCAGCGCATCCGGCTCGCAAGCCAGATCGGCGCGGGGCTCGTCGGGGTCATGTATGTCCTCGACGAACCGTCCATCGGCCTGCACCAGCGGGACAACCGTCGCCTCCTCGACACCCTGCAGAACCCGCGCGACATCGGCAACCCCCCCCTCGTGCTCCAGCACG
>CAYFYD010000403.1:921-4166 GCA_964347195.1 uncultured Ectothiorhodospiraceae bacterium | reverse complement strand
GGCTACACGAGCGCGAAATCATCCAGAATGCGCGCCTCAATGAGTCGTATGGTGAGTAATCCAGGGTGACTGGAACGTCGTGCTCGCCGCCTATCCGAGAGTGCCGGCAAGGATCCCGCGGCAAGCCGCTTATCGTGACCCGGACGCCATCCGAGGCGGAACCTGGGAAGCGTTCGAACGAATCCTGAAAAGGCACGGCTACTTCAGGATCGGACTGAGCAAGATCGAAGCGGCCCGATCCATCGCCGCTCATGTGGACCCGGAACATCATCGTTCGCGGAGCTTTGCGGCGTTCAGGGATGCAATCCTGGAAGCAGTGCGATGAGCGCGTCCCGGGGGCAGACTGGCCCCGGGCCAAGCTCGACCGGATGGCCCGGCCGGAAGCGCGCGGCTACCTCGTGAGCTCGATGGTGTAGAGCTCCCCCTCCTGGCTCTCGTAGAAGGCGGATACGTCTTCCATTTCCTTGTCGCTCAACTGCATGGCGAATGCCTTCATCACCTCGTTCACGCGTTCACCGGAGCGATAGTCCTCGAGCGTCCTCAGCAGATAGTCGGCGTACTGCCCCGCGAGGCGGGGGAAGAGCGGGCTGGGGCCGTTCCCGTCGGGGCCGTGACATGCCTGGCAGCGCTCCGCCACCTTCGCTCCCGCCACCGGGTCGCCGCCGGCGAGGACGGGGCCGGTACACAGCAACATGACGGCGACGGCGGCGATGCTCCGCTGTCTGCGCATCGGGGCGTTCCCGCGCCTCCTGTCACGCCTATTCACCGGAGCCGCCCTGCGCGAAGTAGGCCGCGATGTCCAGCATGTCCTGATCGCTCAGCGACGCGGCCTGGGCCCGCATGGTCTTGTGCGCCCGCATGCCCGCGCGGTAGGCCTTGAGCGCTTCGACCAAGTACTGCGGGTGCTGGCCCCCGATCTTCGGCACGCGGTAGGTCGGATACACGTTCGCATAGCCCTCGATGCCGTGGCAGCCCATGCAGGTGATGGCCTTCCATTCCCCGGCTTCGGCGTCTCCCTCGGCCGTCGCCACCGGGGAGGCCGCGAGCAGCCCGAGGGCGGCGATCCCGCCGCAGACCCATTGGTTCATCCTCATCTCGTCCCTCGATGGCTGCCGCCGCCCGAGTGGGGCGGCCGCCGACCCCCAATCGGCGGTCGGGCCGGCCCGAACGGCGCCGCAGTATACCCGCTCGATCCGGGCCGACCAAGGGATCGCAGGCGTTCGCAGTGAAGCTTCCCAACGCGGACACGCGTGAAGCCCTGAGGCAGGCTCATGAACACCGGGACCTCATCGAGTACGACGGCATGGAGGAGTTGAAGGCGGCGCACGACTGACCGATGCGCCTGTTCACGACGACGCGGTTCGAGCGAGATCTCGGGCGATCCAGGAGGCGGGGCAAGAATCTCGACCAAGCTGTGGACCATCGTCGGTCTGCTCTTGCAGGAACAGCCGCTCGATCCTCGCAACCGGGTACACCGCCTGTCAGGCGAATGGTCCGGTTCGTGGGAGTGCCATATCGAACCGGACTGGTTGCTGATCCGGCACCGCGACGACAACGTACTGGTGCTCGTGAGAACCGGCTCCCATTCCGACTCGTTCGGCTGACCAACCCGTGTCCGGGATGTACTGATCGCCGCCGCTGATCCGGTGCGCGTCGAGCGGGGCGAGCGCGGTTCCGGTTCCCGGCCGGGCGCATTACCCTAAGCGTCCCCGGCTCCCCGGGGCGACGAGTCCGAATCCCCCGTTGCACACCGCCGCCCAGCCCAGCACGCTGCCGACTTGGCGCCGTCTCCTCGAGCACGGCCGCGAGACGGGACACCTCCATCTCGCCGACCACTTCGCGCGCGATCCGCAGCGCTTCGCGCGCCTGAGTCTCGAGACCTGCGGTCTGCTGCTCGACGTCTCGAAGCAGCGGGTGACCCTCGAGACCGTGGAGCACCTGCTCGCCCACGCCCGCGCCCTGGACCTGTCCGGACACATCGAGGCCCTGTTCGGCGGGGAGCGGGTCAACTCCACCGAGGGGCGCGCCGCCCTCCACCCCGCCCTGCGCCACCGCGGCGGAGGACCCTTCCCGGGAGCGGGCCGGGACCTGATGCCGCTCGTGCGCGGAGAGCTCGGGCGCATGCGGGCCTTCTGCGATGCGCTCCACGAGGGCTCGCTCCTCGGGTTCAGCGGGCGACCCCTGACCAACGTGGTGAACATCGGGATCGGCGGCTCGGACCTCGGGCCCGCGATGGTGAGCGAGGCGCTCCGGATCCACCACCGGCCGGGCATGCGCGCGCGCTTCGTCTCCAACATCGACTCCACCGAGATCTCCCGCGTGCTCGAGGTTGCGAACCCCGAGGAGACCCTGTTCGTCGTCGTCTCCAAGACCTTCAGCACCCGGGAGACGCTCGCCAACGCGAAGAGCGCGCGCGAGTGGCTGGTGCGCGCGGCGGGCGACCCAGGGGCGGTGGAGCGCCACTTCGCGGCCGCCACCGCGCGCGCGGACCGGGCCCGGGAGTTCGGCATCGGCCCCGACTACGTGTTCGAGCTCTGGGACTGGGTGGGGGGGCGCTACTCGCTGTGGTCGGCGGCGGGGCTCTCCATCGCGGCGGTGGCGGGCATGGACACGTTCGATTCGCTGCTCGCCGGCGCCTCCGAGATGGACCGGCACTTCCGGTTCGCGCCGCTCGCGGACAATGCGCCGGTGCTGCTCGCGCTCGTCGGGGTCTGGAACCGCAACGTGCTCGGCGCCCCGACCCTCGCCGTGCTGCCCTACGACGCCGCGCTCGCCCTCCTGCCCGCCTATCTCCAGCAACTGGAGATGGAGAGCAACGGCAAGCGGGTGGACCATCGCGGGCGGCCGGTCGCGCTCGACACCTGTCCGGTGGTGTGGGGGGGGCTCGGGAACGACGCCCAGCACGCCTTTTTCCAGAAGCTGCACCAGGGCGGGGAGCTCGTGCCCTGCGATTTCCTCGTCGCCGCCCGCGGCCAGCGGGAGCTCGGAGGACACCATCCGGAGGCGATCGCGAACGCGCTCGCCCAGTCCCGGGCGATGATGCGGGGGCGCGGCGCGGACGAGCTCGCCGAAGGGCCGGGGACGGGGCGGGCCGGCGCCTCCGCGCTCGCGCCGCACCGGGCGGTCCCCGGCAACCAGCCCACCACCACCATCGTCTACGATCGCCTCACGCCGCGGGTGCTGGGGGCGCTCATCGCGCTCTACGAGCACAAGGTGTTCGTGCAGGGCGTGTGCTGGGGGGTGCC
>CAYFYD010000403.1:0-911 GCA_964347195.1 uncultured Ectothiorhodospiraceae bacterium | reverse complement strand
GGCGGGCGCGGGGCCGCCCCCGCCGCCCCCCCGGGGGGGGGGCAGCGCGGCCCGGAGAGCGCCCGCGACACCCTCCGCCGGCGCGACGGAGGGGAGGGGGACGGCGAGGTGGACGCCTCCACCGCGGGGCTGCTGCGCTACGTGATGAAGCTGCGCGCGGAGCGTGAAGAGGGATGAGAGGTTGAGCGAGGACGCCACCGCGCGTGACTTCGTGCGCGAGATCGTGGACGCGGACCGCGCCGCGGGCGCGCTGCGGGTAGTGACCCGCTTTCCTCCGGAGCCGAACGGCTATCTGCACATCGGCCACGCGAAGTCCGCGGCGCTCAACTTCGGTATCGCGGAGCAGTACCCGGGGGGGCGCTGCTACCTGCGCTTCGACGACACCAACCCGACCCGGGAGAGCACGGAGTACGTGGAGTCCATGAAGGAGGACCTCCGCTGGCTGGGCTTCTCCTGGGAAGACCGGCTCACGCACGCCTCGGACTACTTCGAGCCGCTCTACGAGCTCGCGATGCGCCTGGTCCGGAAGGGGAAGGCGTACGTGGACGGGCAGAGCCCGGAAGAGCTCAGGAGGAAGCGGGGCACGTTGACCGAGCCGGGCCGGGAGAGCCCCTTCCGGGACCGGCCGGTGGAGGAGAACGCGGACCTCTTCCGGCGCATGCGCGCCGGCGAGTTCCCCGAAGGCGCGCTGGTGCTGCGGGCGAAGCTCGACATGTCGAGCCCGAACCTCAACCTGCGCGATCCGGTGATGTACCGCATCCTTCACCGTCCCCATCAGAACACCGGCGAGCGATGGTGCATCTACCCGATGTACGACTGGGCGCACGGCCAGTGCGACTACCTCGAGGGCGTGACCCATTCCCTGTGCACGCTGGAGTTCGAGGACCACCGCGCCCTCTACGACTGGTTCC
>CAYFYD010000402.1:0-4167 GCA_964347195.1 uncultured Ectothiorhodospiraceae bacterium | reverse complement strand
GACTCGGGAGGCGCCAACCTGCCCAACCAGGACGAGGTCTTTCCGGACCGCGACCACTTCGGCCGGATCTTCTTCAACCAGGCCAACATGTCGGCGCTCGGCATCCCGCAGATCGCGGTGGTGATGGGAAGCTGCACGGCGGGGGGGGCCTACGTGCCGGCGATGTCGGACGAATCCATCATCGTGCGGAACCAGGGCACCGTGTTCCTCGGGGGTCCGCCCCTCGTGCGTGCCGCAACCGGCGAGGTAGTGAGCGCGGAAGAGCTCGGGGGGGCCGATGTGCACTGTCGGATGTCCGGTGTCACCGATCACTACGCGCACAACGACGCGCATGCCCTCGCGCTCGCGCGGAGGATCGTGGCTACCTTGAACCACCGCAAGGAGCTCCGCCTCGCCATCCGGCCGCCCCGGGAGCCGGTGCACGGCATGGAGGACCTCTACGGCATCGTCCCGGTGGAACACGGCAAGCCCTACGACGTCCGGGAGGTCGTCGCCCGCCTCGTGGACGGATCGGAGCTCGACGAGTTCAAGGCCCTCTACGGCGGGACGCTGGTTTGCGGATTCGCTCACGTCTTCGGCTATCCGGTGGGGATACTCGCCAACAACGGGATCCTGTTCTCCGAGAGCGCGCTCAAGGGCGCGCACTTCATCGAGATCTGCTCCCAGCGCGGGGTGCCGCTCGTCTTTCTCCAGAACATCACCGGCTTCATGGTCGGCGCCAGGTACGAGCAGGGGGGAATCGCGAAGGACGGCGCCAAGCTGGTCAACGCGGTAGCGACGTCGAGACTCCCCAAGTTCACCGTCGTCATCGGAGGATCCTTCGGCGCCGGGAACTACGCGATGTGCGGCCGTGCCTGTTCGCCGCGCTTTCTGTGGATGTGGCCGAACGCGAGGATCTCCGTGATGGGAGGGGAGCAGGCCGCCAACGTCCTCGCCGAGGTCAAGCGCGGGAGCAGGGAGCGTTCGGGAGAGGAGTGGGAGCCTGCCGACGAAGACGCCTTCAAGGCGTCGATTCGCGACCAGTACGAGACGCAGGGACATCCCTACTACTCCACGGCCCGGCTCTGGGACGACGGTATCATCGACCCCGTCCATACCCGCATGGTGCTGGGGCTCGGTATCTCCGCCGCGCTGAACGCCCCCATCGCATCGACCCGCTTCGGCCTCTTTCGCATGTGAGGGGGCCGCGCCGGTCCGTACCTTGCGATGTTCGATTCCCTGCTGGTGGCCAATCGAGGGGAGATCGCCTGCCGGATCATTCGAAGCGCCAGGCGCCTCGGGCTGCGGACGATCGCGGTCTACTCCGACGCGGACCGCGGCGCGCCTCACGTGGCCACCGCCGATCTCGCGGTGCGTCTCGGTCCGGCGCCGGCCCGCGAGAGCTATCTGAACCAGCGCGCGCTGCTCGCGGCGGCATCCGACACGGGAGTCCAGGCGATTCACCCCGGCTACGGCTTCCTGTCCGAGAACGCGGATTTCGCCGAGGCGTGCCGAGCGGCGGAGCTCCGTTTCGTCGGCCCCCCTCCGTCCGCGATTCGGGCGATGGGATCCAAGGCCGAGGCCAAGGCGATCATGGCCGGCGCCGGAATCCCGGTGCTTCCCGGGTACGCGGGCGAGCGCCAGGACGCGGGGACGCTCTCCCGGCAGGCCGATGCGCTCGGCTATCCGGTCATGATCAAGGCCCACCTCGGGGGGGGTGGCAAGGGCATGCGTCTCGTCCGCCGTCCTGCGGAGCTCGCGCCGAGCCTCGAGGGCGCTCGCCGCGAGGCTGCGGCGGGCTTCGGCGATGATCGGGTGCTGATCGAGAAGGTCGTCGAGCGTCCACGACATGTCGAAGTGCAGGTCTTCGCCGACCGCCACGGACGGGTGGTGCACCTGTTCGAACGGGACTGTTCCGTGCAGCGGCGGCACCAGAAGGTACTGGAGGAGGCGCCGGCTCCCGGTCTGGGCGAGCACCTGCGAGCCGCCCTCGCCGGCGCGGCGGTCGCGGCGGCACGGGCCATCGGCTACGAAGGAGCGGGAACCGTCGAGTTCATCGTGGAGGGCGATGCCTCCGGCGCCGATCCCGGCTTCTGGTTCCTGGAGATGAACACACGGCTGCAGGTCGAGCACCCGGTGACCGAGATGGTCACCGGTCTCGATCTGGTCGAGTGGCAGTTGCGAGTGGCCGCGGGCGAAGCGCTGCCCTTGGGGCAGGACGCCATCCGCTGCGCCGGGCACGCGATCGAAGCGCGGCTCTGTGCCGAGGATCCGGGCCGGGGCTTCCTCCCCGCAGCCGGTGTTCTGCACCATCTGGCGCTGCCGGAGGAGGACTCGGACCTGCGCATCGACCTCGGGGTGCGCGAGGGCGATGCGGTGGGCGTGGACTACGACCCGATGATCGCCAAGATCATCGCGTGGGGCGAGGATCGGAGGGCCGCGCTGCGGCGCCTGCGGGTCGCCCTCGAGGCCACCGAGGTGGGCGGGGTCCTGACCAATCGCGACCTCCTGGCCGCAATCGCCGGGCATCGCCGCTTCGGCGAGGGGGGAGTCGACACCGGCTTCATCGACGCCTGGGCGAGCGAGCTCGTACCGGAGCCGAAGTCCGTCACTCCCCGGGTGATCGCGATCGCGAGTCTCTTCGAGCTGCTCGATCGAGAAGCGAAGGCCGCCGCCTCGGCCCGCGCTTCCCCGGATCCCTGGTCACCCTGGCATCGGAGCGACGCATGGCGGCTCCACCGCGCCGGCCGTGAGGTGCTCGAGTTCGATGACGGGGAAGAGGAGATCGAAGTGAGGGTGGAAGCCGCGGAGCGGGGGTTCCGGCTGAGCCTGGCGGGGAGGGTCGTCCACGCGCGCGGCAGTCTGGGTACGAAGGGCCGGGTCGATGCTTCGCTCGACGGGCGAGCGGCTCGGGCGACGGTCATCGCGTCCGGCCGGGAGCGGTGGATAATGGTGGACGGCCGGACCCATCGCCTGTACCGGAAGGACCCGTCCCTCGCCGGCCCCGGCGCAAAGCGGGCGCCGGGACGCCTCGTCGCTCCGATGCCCGGCAAGGTGATCGCGGTGCATGTCGGGACCGGCGACATCGTCCGGACCGGCCAGATCCTGATGGTCCTGGAAGCCATGAAGATGGAGCACGCGATCAGCGCGACGAGGGACGGGGTCGTCGAGCGCCTCTGCTTCTCCGAGGGCGAGCAGGTCGTCGAGGGGGCCGAGCTTCTGGTGTTCTCGGAGGGCGGCCGGTGATCCTGCCGGAATCGGTCAAGGTCGTGGAGGTGGGTCCGCGAGACGGGCTGCAGAACGAAGCCGGGACCGTTTCCCTCGACACCAGGGTCGCGCTGATCGATCGGCTCTCCGCGACCGGCCTCCTCGCCATCGAGGCCGGGAGCTTCGTCTCTCCGCGGTGGGTCCCGCAGATGGCGGACACCGCCGAGGTGCTGGCCGCGATCCGGCGCGTGCCCGGGGTCGCCTACCCGGTGCTCGTGCCCAATCTGAAGGGTCTCGCGCGCGCCCGGCGGGCCGGGGCCGCGGAGGTGGCGGTGTTCAGCGCCGCCTCGGAATCGTTCAGCCGCCGCAACGCCAACTGTTCGATCGGCGAGAGTCTGGAACGCGCCGGAGCGGTTGCGGCGGCGGCACGAGCGGCCGGGATCCGCGTGCGCGGCTACGTGTCCTGCGTTCTCGGGTGTCCCTACGAGGGCGACATCGATCCCGGGGCGGTTCGCGGGGTGGCGGAGCGCTTGCTCGCACTCGGCTGTCACGAGATATCGCTCGGCGACACGATCGGGGTGGGTACGCCAATGGCGGCGCGCGCTCTGGTGGACTGCGTTGCCGCGACGGTCCCGGTGGAGCGCCTCGCGGTCCATTTCCACGACACCTGCGGGCAGGCGCTCGCGAACATCCTCGCCTGTCTGGAGCGGGGGATCAGCGTGGTCGACTCGGCGGTGGCAGGTCTCGGAGGATGCCCCTACGCCCGGGGCGCAACCGGCAACGTCGCCACTGAAGACCTTCTCTACATGCTCCACGGTTGTGGCGTGGAGACGGGGGTCGACCTCGACCTCGTCATCGAGGCGGGACACTTCGTTTCGAGTGCGCTCGGACGAAGGCCCGCCTCCCGGGTATCCAACGCACGAGCGGGGGTGGGGAGCTCCTGATCGCGTCCTGCACCGGGACGACGCCCGTTACGAGGCG
>CAYFYD010000401.1:0-4170 GCA_964347195.1 uncultured Ectothiorhodospiraceae bacterium | reverse complement strand
GAAGACGGCTTGCGGCTCAGGGTGAAGTCAGGCGCCAAAATGAGAATTGCTGCGCCGGGACGCTGTGTCTTGCTCTCGGGAAGAATCCCCGGCACGCTCGGGGCACACTGTCCGAAGACCGGAGAAGCGGGCGGATCGACGGGCGAGCGCATCGCTTCGGGGAGGGGTGCAGCATGAGTCAGTCCGGACTCTTCGACCGGGAAGCGCATGGACGGGAGACCGCGCACGCGGGACCGCTCGCGGCGCGGGTGCGGCCGAACTCCCTGGAGCGATTCGTCGGACAGGAGCACCTTCTGGGAGAGGACCGCCCGTTGCGCCGGCTGCTCGAGTCGGGGCGCGCGCATTCGATGGTGTTCTGGGGACCGCCCGGCACCGGGAAGACCACCCTCGCGCGTCTGATCGCGAGCCGCTGCGAGGCGCAGTTCCTCACCCTCTCCGCGGTGATGTCGGGAGTGAAGGACATTCGCAATGCGGTCGATCAGGCCCGCCGGCATCGCGCGCGCACCGGAACGGACACGATCCTCTTCGTCGACGAGGCCCACCGCTTCAACAAGGCCCAGCAGGACGCGTTCCTTCCCTACGTCGAAGACGGCACGCTGGTCTTCATCGGCGCGACGACCGAGAACCCCTCCTTCGAGCTGAACAACGCCCTGCTGTCGCGGGCGCGGGTGTATGTGCTGAACGCGCTCGCGCCCGCGGAGATCCGCATCATCGTCGACCACGCGCTCCGCTCGGACGGGGCGGGGGAGGACCTGGAGATCCCCGGCGCGCTTCGGGACCAGCTCTCCGCTGCCGCCGACGGCGACGCGCGACGGGCCCTGAATGCGCTCGAGCTCCTGATCGAGCTCGCCCGGGCCGAGGACCGCCTCCACGTCGACGAAGAGCTCCTGGGGCGCGTGCTGAGCGGCGGCGGCGCGCGGCGTTTCGACAAGGGCGGAGAGGTCTTCTACGACCAGATCTCCGCTCTGCACAAGTCCATCCGCGGCTCCGACCCCGATGCCTCGCTGTACTGGCTGGCCCGCATGCTGGACGGGGGATGCGATCCGCTCTACGTCGCCCGCCGCCTCGTGCGCGCGGCTTCGGAGGATATCGGCAACGCCGATCCCCGCGCCCTCTCGATTGCGGTCGATGCCTGGGACGTGCAGACCCGGCTCGGGAGCCCGGAGGGCGAGCTCGCGATTGCCCAGGCCGCCGTCTTTCTCGCGTGCGCGCCCAAGAGCAACGCGGTCTACAAGGCTTTCGGCGATGCGAGGCGGGACGCCGCCGCGCTCGGGTCGCTCGATGTGCCGCTCCATCTGCGCAACGCGCCGACCGCGCTGATGAAGAAGCTGGGATACGGCAAGCGCTACCGCTACGCCCACGACGAGCCGGACGCCTACGCCGCGGGCGAGCACTACTTTCCTGACGGAATCGAGGCGAGAAGGTATTATTCACCCGCCGGTCGCGGGCTCGAGATACGCATTGCGGAGAGGCTCTCGCGCCTGCGCGAGCTCGACCGCCAGCACTGCGACTCGGAGGAAGCGAGCCCGAGCGGTCGCGGGGGAGACTGAGCATGCTGGATCCCGTTCATCTTCGAAGGAACCTGGCGGAGACCGCGGCGCGCCTGGCGCAGCGCGGATTCGAGCTCGAGTCGGATCGGCTCGCGGCCCTCGAGGAGGAACGCCGGCGAGTGCAGATGAGGACCCAGGAGCTGCAGGCGCAGCGCAACGCGCGCTCCCGGGCGATCGGGGCCGCCAAGGCGGCCGGCGAAGACATCGAGGCGTTGCGCGCCCATCTCTCGACCCTCGGCGAGGATCTCAGGGCATCGCAGGACCGGCTCGCCTGCATCCAGGAAGAGCTGCGCGACATCGCGCTCGGCGTCCCGAACCTGACCCACGACAGCGTTCCGGCCGGCAGGAGCGAGGAGGACAACCGCGAGGAACGGCGCTGGGGCGAGCCGCGCCGCTTCGGCTTCGAGCCTCTGGACCACGTCGATCTGGGGACCCGGCTCGGGGGACTGGATTTCGATCTCGCGAGCCGGCTCGCCGGCAGCCGTTTCGTCACCCTCTCGGGAAGCTTCGCCCGGCTCCACCGCGCGCTCGCCCAGTTCATGCTCGATCTGCATGTCCGGGAGCACGGCTACACCGAGATGTACGTGCCCTGTCTCGTCAACCCGGAGACGCTCACCGGCACCGGCCAGCTCCCCAAGTTCAAGGACGAGCAGTTCCACGTCGAGAAGCAGGACTACTACCTGATCCCGACCGCGGAAGTGCCTCTGACCGCCCTGGTCCGGGACCGCATCCTGGAAGCGCACGAAGTGCCGCAGAGGTACGTGGCCCATACGCCGTGCTTTCGCAGCGAGGCCGGCTCCTACGGCAAGGACGTGCGGGGCATGCTGCGCCAGCACCAGTTCGACAAGGTGGAGCTCGTGCACGTGGTCGCGCCGCGCGACTCCTACCGGACCCTGGAGGAGCTCACCGGCCACGCGGAGAAGGTGCTCCGGATCCTCGGCCTGCCCTATCGCGTCGTGAGTCTGTGCACCGGCGACATCGGTTTCGGCGCCGCCAAGACCTACGATCTGGAGGTGTGGCTCCCCGGGCAAGGGCGATACCGGGAGATCTCCTCCTGCAGCAACTGCGAGGACTTCCAGGCGCGACGGCTGAAGGCGCGCTGGCGCAACCCGGAGCTCGGCCGGCCCGAGCTCGTGCATACCCTGAACGGCTCCGGACTGGCGGTGGGCCGGGCGATGATCGCGGTGCTCGAGAACTACCAGCGCGCGGACGGATCGATCGAGGTGCCGGAGGTCCTGCGGGACGCGATGGGCCGGGAGGTCATCGACTCCGCCTGATCGCCGGCCCGGTCCTCCGGTTCCGCCGTTCTCGCAGTCACCCCGAGCCGGGCGACCTCGGGATCCGGCTCCGGAGTCGGCCGCAGGCGCGCCGGTGGATGCGGCCCGTCGCGCCCCCGGCGCTTCGCCCCATCCCGGCTCGCCCGCGCCCGTCTCCCGGTCCGCGCCCCCGCGGGGCCGCGGCCTCTCGACGCCCGCGGCTCACGGAGCTCAGGTAGAGAAATGCCGGCTAGACGATCGCCATGAGGAAGACGACGAAGAGCACGACCGCGGCGAGGGGGAGCGCGACGCCCATCCACTCCGCGGGCGTGCCCTTGCGGCTCTCCTTGATCATGTGCCGCGCGCGGGGCAGCAGCAGCACCAGCATGAGGCCGACGAGGAGCGCCGAGCCGATGGTCAGCCAGTCCACGGGGGTCCGCTCCCGAACGAAGTGCCCCGGGTGCTCCGGGGCACTTCTCGTCGAGACGGCAGGGGGGCGAGGTCAGTCGTCCGACGACATCCCGAGGAAAATCAGCAGGAACTGGAAGATGTTGAGGATGGAGACGTACAGGTCGATCGTCGCGTAGATGTAGTTCGTCTCTCCCCCGTGCACCATCCGGCTCGTGCTGAACAGAATGAATCCGCTGAAGATCAGCATTCCGATCGCCGCGATCGCGAGCGACAGGGCAGGGATGGCGACGAAGAGGTTGACGAGCATCGCGCCCAGGACCACGAGCAGGCCACAGATGAGGAAGCCGCCCATGAAGCTGAAGTCCTTGCGCGTCGTCAGGGCGTAGCCGGACAGGGCGAGGAAGATGATGCCGGTGCCGCCCAGGGCGGTCGCGACGATCTGCGGTCCGTTCGGGGCGGCCAGGTAGTACATCAGAGAGGGACCGAGGCCGAACCCGAGCAGGCCGGTGATGACGAAGGTCAGCCACAGGCCGTGGAAGGAGTTGGCGAAGCGGGGGAGCACGAACCAGAGCATCAGGAGGGCGCCGCCGAAGCAGGCGAGCCCCGCGCCCGGGGAAACTCTGACTGCCACTGCCGCGGATGCGGTCAGCGCGCTGAAGAGCAGGGTGAGCGAGAGCAGCACATAGGTGTTGCGGATGAGCTTGTTGGTCGCCAGCACCGTGGCGGCCGGACGCGCTCGGATCAGGGTGGGCTCTGCATTCATCGTGTCGTTTACCTCCCAAAAGCCACGCTCCCGAACCGGGAGGCGGCATGCGTGTTGCAGGTAAGTGGAGATCTTACCTCCCGCATCGAGCAATTCAATAGCGCCGGCAACCAGGACCATTCAGAAGTCGAGTTGCGGGTTCGAAGTACTGGAATCAGGCGATGGATTCCCGCGCCCCCTCCCGTCATTC
>CAYFYD010000400.1:0-4190 GCA_964347195.1 uncultured Ectothiorhodospiraceae bacterium | reverse complement strand
GAGAAGACGGCTTGCGGCTCAGGGTGAAGTCAGGCGCCAAAATGAGAATTGCTGCATTCGGAAGTCGATATCGGGCGCTCATCCGGACATCCGAGCCCATCATTCCCGCGAAGCTCGTCCCCGACCCCGATCGGGGAGCGGGAATCCATTTCGGTCAACGAACCCCGAAACTCGAATTTCAAGAGCCCGGACTTCAGCGCCGGCCGTTTGCGTCCTCCCCGGATGGCCGTATGATTTCGTCCCGGCGGTCCCGGCTCCCACGGGCTGCGGCGAGAGAGTGTGCGGTGCAACTCGATTCGGCAAAGTTCCCCTTCGACATCGAGCAGGTGCTGCGTGGAGTCGTGTCGCTGCGCACCCGCATCCCGGAAGACGCGCTGACCGCACCGGTGCTGGGCACGGAGCGCTCGGGCCACGGGATCGTCATCGACGACCGCGGTCTGGTGCTCACCATCGGCTACCTGATCGCGGAGGCGAACAGTGTATGGCTGGTCGACGGCCAGTCGGTCACGGCTCCCGGACACGTGGTCGCCTACGATCAGGAGAGTGGATTCGGACTCGTGCAGACCCTGCAGCCGACCGGGTGGCCGGCAGTGCCGCTCGGGGATTCGGCCGCGCTGGCGGTGGGGGAAGACGTGCTGGTCGCCGGATACGGCGGACCGGAAAGCGCCATCAACGCCCAGGTGCTCGCCAAGCGGGAGTTCGCCGGCTACTGGGAGTACGTGCTGGACGAAGCGATCTTCACCGGCCCCGCGCACCCCAACTGGGGGGGCGCGGCCCTGATCGACCGCAGGGGGGCGCTCGCCGGGGTCGCGTCGTTGCTGGTACAGCAGGCCGACCGCGAAGGCAGCACGAACGGGATCAACATGAGCGTTCCCGTCGATGTGCTCAAACCCGTCCTCGGCGACCTGATGCGCTACGGGCGCCGCGCCACCCCGCCGCGGCCGTGGCTCGGCTGGCTGGTCCAGGAGATCGACGGCAACCTCGTGGTCGCGGGCATCTACGAGGACTGCCCCGCCGACACCGCCGGGCTCCGGGTCGGAGACGTGGTGGTAAGCGTCGACGGCCAGCCGGTCTCGGGCCTGGCCGGGCTCTTCCGGCGCATATGGGCGCTGGGGGAAGCGGGGGTGGTGGTACCGCTCGACATCCGCCGCGACAACGACACCCGGCGGGCCCGGGTGCAGTCAGTGGACCGGGATCAGCGCACGCGCTCCGAGCCCCTGCACTGACGCTGCTCTCCCCCGGCCCCGCGGGGAGTGGGGGCCCGGCCACGCCGGCCGGACTCCGCGCCGTGCGAGGGCGGGAGGCCGGCCGGAAGACCTGTCTCGAGATCCGGGATTCGTTGACCGGGATGGATTTCCGCTCATCAAGGGAATCCATCGCCTGATGCCAACCTTTCGAACCCCGGAAGTCGAGGATCTCTCTCCCGGCGACTCGCGCGGGTCAGGCGTTCCGGGCGAGATGCCGGTTGATGCCGCAGCTCAGGGCGAGAAAGGAGGCTACCGTGATGTTCGGGTGGATGCCCACCCCGAAGAGCGACTCCCCCTCGTCCACTTCCATGTGGATGTAGGCCACCGCGGTGGCGTCCGCCCCGTGGGTGGTCGCGTGCTCGTGGAAACCGAGGACCCGGACGCCGATCCCGAGCTCGCCGTGGAGCGCGTTCACGAAGGCCGCGATGGGGCCGTTGCCCCGGCCGTCCACTTGCTTCTCCTCGCCGTGAAGGCGCACGGTCGCGGTCAGCCGGCGCCCGTCCGGCGCTTCAGCGTCGGGCATGCTCAGGTGCTCGACGAACTCCAGGGGCGAGGAGACGCGCAGGTACTCCCGCTCGAAGAGCTCCCAGATCTCGGCGGAAGTGATCTCGACTCCGCTCGCATCGGTCACGTCCTGAACGACCCGGCTGAACTCCACCTGAAGGGCGCGCGGCAGGTCGAGCTGGTAGTCGGTCTGCATGATGAAGGCGACTCCGCCTTTCCCCGACTGGCTGTTGACGCGGATGATCGCTTCGTAGGTGCGCCCCACGTCGGCGGGGTCCATGGGCAGGTACGGCACCTCCCAAATCCCGCTGTTGCTGCGCCTCATCGCCGCCATGCCCTTCTTGATCGCATCCTGGTGCGATCCCGAGAAGGCGGTGAAGACCAGGTCGCCGGCGTAGGGATGACGCGGGTGCACCGGCAGCTCGTTGCAGTGCTCGGCGGTGCGCCGGATCTCGTCGATGTCGCGGAGATCCAGCTTCGGGTCGACGCCCTGCGTGTACAGGTTCAGCGCGAGGGTGACCACGTCCACGTTCCCGGTACGCTCGCCGTTGCCGAACAGGGTGCCCTCGACCCGGTCCGCCCCCGCCATCACCGCCAGCTCCGCCGCCGCGACCGCGGTGCCGCGGTCGTTGTGGGGATGAAGGCTCAGCACGATGCTCTCCCGGTTGCGGATGTGGCGGAGGAACCACTCGATCTGATCCGCGTAGACGTTGGGCGTGGCCATCTCCACCGTCGCCGGAAGATTGAAGATGACGGGGTTGTCCGGAGTGGGCTCCCACACCTCGGCCACCGCCTCGCAGACCTCGACCGCGAAGTCGAGCTCGGTGCCGGTAAAGCTCTCCGGCGAGTACTGGTAGCGGATCTCCGATGTTTCGAGCTGCTCGGCGAGCGTGCGCACCCGCTTGGCGCCGCTCACCGCGATGTCGGTGATGCCGGCGCGGTCGAGGTCGAAGACCACCTTGCGCTGCAGGGTCGATGTCGAGTTGTAGAGGTGCGCGATCGCCCGCTTCACCCCGACCAGGCTCTCGAAGGTGCGCTCGATCAGGTGATCCCGCGCCTGGGTGAGCACCTGAATGGTGACGTCGTCGGGCACCATGTCTTCTTCGATGAGGGTCCGCACGAAGTCGAAGTCGGTGCGCGACGCGGAGGGAAACCCGACCTCGATCTCCTTGAATCCCATCCGTACCAGGGTCTGGAACATGCGGAGCTTGCGCTCGTAGTCCATCGGGTTGATGAGGGCCTGGTTGCCGTCCCGGAGGTCGACGCTGCACCACACCGGAGCGCGGGTGATGGTCCGGGACGGCCACTGGCGATCCGGCAGACCGACGGGCGGAAAGGCCTGGTACTTGTGGATGGACATGTCGGTCATGGCGGGCTCTTCAGTAGCGCGGCACGCTCGGATCGACCTGCTCCGACCACGCGTCGATACCACCGCTCAGGTTGTGCACGCGGGTGTGGCCTTCGAGGCGGAAGTGCTCGGCCACGGAGCGGCTGCGCCCCCCGCGATGGCAGTAAAAGGCCAGCTCGGTCTCCTTCGGCAGGTTGTGGATATACGCGCTCGCCTCGTCGTCGAGCACCCGGTCGCCGGCGATACGCGCACGTTCGCGCTCCGCGGGGGGACGCACGTCGAAGAGCAGGAACCCGCCGGGAGCTTCGAGCCGCCGTTCGAGCTCCGCGGGCTCGAGCTCGACGACCGGAGACGGCTCGTTGGGATTGGAGACCCGGAACGCGTAACCCTGAAAGGTCTCCTCGATGTCGAGCTCGAGGCCGGGCGCCCGCTGCGCGGTGCCGAGGTCCATCAGGATCTCCACGCCGTTGGCGAGGCTCCGGATCTCGTGCCCTTCCGCCGGGCCGAGATTGAAGCGGTGCTGCCAGCGGCTGTCGATCCCGAGGTGGACGTGGCTCCCCGGGTGCCCTTCGACCGTCTGGCGGATCAGCGCCGCCGCCCGATCGCTCAGTGCGATGTCCGGCGGGGTGCGGTCGGGCGGGGCCTGCCCGAGCGCCTGGTGCAGGTCGCCGGCGTTGTACATCTGCTTGACGATGTCGCAACCCCCGACGAACTCCCCGTCGATGTAGAGCTGCGGGATGGTGGGCCACTGCGAATAGGCCTTGACACCTTCGCGCACCTGCCGATCCTCGAGCACGTCGAACGTCGTGTAGGCAGGCAGCAGGGAATCCAGGATGCCGGTGGTGGTCGCGGAAAAGCCGCACTGCGGCATCTCGGGCGTGCCCTTCATGAAGAGCACGACCCGGTCTGACGCGACCATCCGCTCAATGCGCGCGCGGGTTTCCTCGTTCAGCATGAGCTGTGTCCCCTCGGGTCGATGGGTTCGACCACGAAGTATCGCACAGCTTCCCCCGGCCCGGAGCCGGAAGCGCATGAGCTCCCAGGGCTCTTCAAAAGTCGGCTTGACGGCTTCAGACTCCGAGCTTCGGGAT
>CAYFYD010000399.1:0-4204 GCA_964347195.1 uncultured Ectothiorhodospiraceae bacterium | reverse complement strand
AATCCCGAAGCTCGGAGTCTGAAGCCGTCAAGCCGACTTTTGAAGAGCCCTGCCTTCAATCCGAGTGTAAGCCTCCGGATCGCATCCTGTAAGCCCGGGGCTCGATCGTCCCCCGGCTCGGGACGAAGCCGCCCTGAACAGCGACCGGGGTGCACCGCAGGCGTGCCCGATTGGCCGCTTCGCCTGTGACCACGCACATCGGGCTTGGTCGGGCCTACTTCCGGTGCTACCGACAACCGCCGTGGTCGCTGTCTCCGGATACGTCTGCGCGGTAGCGGGAACACCGTGCGAAGGAGCTCCATCCAGGGAATCGGGGTTTGGTGCACCGACGACTAGTGCACTCCCCGCCCCCGCCAAGCGCCCGCGGGGGGTATCTGGAGATGGTAGCCCCGATCCGCGAGATTGCGCATGACCTCCCGGACATCCTCTCGCGCGAGCCGGCGGCGGGGGTGCAGCTCGATCTCCATCACCAGCTCGAGCCGGCCCATCATCTCGAGGAGCGGACGCGGCACCCGTTCGAGGCGCTCCTGCGCGGGAACGAAGAGATAGGTGTCGTCGCGGCGCGAACCCTTGTAGACCTGCGCCACGATCCGGTCGCCCGCGACCGGATCCTTCATCGTCGCCGCCCCGGCGCGGGAGGTCCGTCGCCCCGCGCGGGGGCCGGACTCGCGATGCGAAGAGAGTCGGCCGGAGTACAGCGCGGTGGGGAACGGACGAGGGACGGCGCGCGGCGCCTCATCGGGAGGCCGGCTCGAACCCTCGCGACGAGCCATTCGCCGTTGAACGCGTCGACACCGGACGCCGCAGCGCGGACGTTTCGCCCGAATGCCGGCCCGAGAACGGCGTGGGGGGCTCCGCCGCGCCTCGTCGGGGAAGAGCGCTCAACCGCCCTTGAGCGGCGGCATGATGGCGAGCTGATCGTCGTCCTCGAGGACCCGGGTTCCGCGATCGGCGTGACGGACCACCGTCCCGTTCAACGAGACGAGGTAGCTCGCCTCGGTGGGCATGCGGAGCTGCCGCATCACGTCGAGCGGCGTCGCCCCGGAGGCGACCCGGAGCACCGCGCGGTTGCGCTCGCTGCCCGGTGGAAGATAGGCCCCGAGCAAGCCGGCCGTCTTCACCCGGATCTTCAATGCGCCCTCGCCCCGGCGGGATTCAGGCCGCGCTCGCCTGGGTGCGGTCGAGATAGGCGTCCATCACCCGGTGGGGGTTGGCCCGGAGCACCTCCTTCCAGGGTCCGAGCGGCACCTGGGTCTGCACCAGGCCGCGGATCACGCCCACGTGCTGGGTGAGTCCGATCGCCAGCGCGCCGACGAGGCGGTCTTCGTCGAACTCGAGACGCAGGTATTTGAAGCCCTCCGGGTCGGAGACCACCGCCCGGTCGCCGCCCTCCACTCCCGTCCACACTCCGAAGGAGCTCGAAACGAGACCGAGGGTGTTCAGCACGTTCATGGACACACTGCCCCGGTACGGGGTGTCGTGGCCGGCCATGTTGCGCGCGGCGATGCGCCCGTGCTCGCTCGCGGTCGGTTGAATGGCGTGCACTTCCCGGGCGCCGGTGGGGAAGGCGGGGCCCTGCGCCACGTCGCCCGCGGCGTAGATGTCCGGAACGGTAGTCCGCAGATGCTCGTCCACCAGCACCCCGGCGTCCACCGCGACCCCGCTGCCTTCGAGGAAGTCGACGTTGGGGGCTACGCCGGTGGCGCACACCACGAGGTCCGCCACGATGGACGGAGCACCGTCCAGGTGCAGGCGGATCCCGTCGCCCGCCTCCTCGAGCGCCGTCACCCGGGTGGAGGTGAGCACTCTGACCCCCTTGCCTTCGCACCAGCGCTCGATCATGTCGCCGCCGGTCTCGTCCATCATGCGGGCGAGCATGCGGTCGGCGAGCTCCACCACCGTCAGATCGAGGCCGCGCGCGGCCAGCGCCTCGAGGACGATGCAGCCGATGAAGCCCGCCCCCATCAGCACGACCTTCGATCCCCGCGGGGCACAGGCCACGATCCGCCGCGCGTCGGCGAGCGTCCAGCAGTTCTCGATGCGGGCGAGGTCCGCACCCTCGATGGGCGGGCGCACGGTGTGCGACCCGGAAGCGACCAGCAGACGATCGTAGCGCAGGGTGCCGCCGTCGGCGAGGGAGACGGTGTGCCCGGCCGGATCCACCCCGCTCACCCGGCCTTCCCGCACCTCGATCCCGCGCCGCTCGTAGTGGCGCTCGCCGTGTCGCAGGTGGGTGCCTTCCTCCCCGATGTCCTCGGCCAGCAGATAGGGGATCGCCATGCGCGAGTACGGCTTCTCCGCCTCCTCCCCGACCAGCGTCACTCGCGCGCGCGTGTCGCTGCGCCGCAGGGTTTCCGCCGCGATGACGCCGGCCGGTCCGGCTCCGATGATGACATGGTGCATTTCGCCTCTCCCGACTCGTCTCGATCTTTCACTCGCAGGCCCGTTTCCGGCGGGCGGCGCCGGGCGCCGCCCCGGCGCGCCCTCCTTGGCCGTCAGCGGGCCGCGAGGCCCAGGCGCTGCAGAGTCTGGGTCGTCGGCTCGCCGTCCGGGGTCCAGCCGCGGGCCTCGTAGTACTCCGGCAGCATGACGTCGAGCTCGTTCACCCTGCCCTTCGCGGTGCCCGAGGGCGCCGGGGTCTCGAGCAGGCGCCGGGGCAGGGTGTCGTCGGCCTTCGTCAGCCCGGCCGCGAGGTTGAACTGGCGTTCGAGGTTCCAGACCCGCTCGCCCACCTGGACGAGGCGTTCCGTCGTCCACTCGCCTTCGCACGCGGCGTCGAGCTGGACTGCGAACTCCTCGAGGCCCCATGCCGCGGTGGTGAACAGGCACAGTCCGGTGGAATCGACCGCCGCGACCCGGTCCTGCGAGTCCTTGCAAGGCTTCGCCTTGCCCTGCCCGGTCTGGTCCTCCATGTCCTCGGCGAACATGTCGTGCTTGAGGTGGCAGGCGCCCCGGTTGGAGGTCGCGTAGCCGAGGCCCATGCCCTGCAACGCGCGCGAATCGTAGCCCGCGAACTCCTGCCCCTTGACTCCCATGAAGAGCTCGGGATGGCCGTACTTCTCGCACAGTCGCTTCGAGCCGAGTCCGAGCACCTGACCGAAGCCTTCGTGCTTCCCGGTCTTCTCGGCCATCACGGTGAGGGCTTCCGGGTTGCCGAACTCGAGCGCGATGCCGCCCGTGTCTTCCTTCGTGATGACCCCCATCCCGTAGAGCTCCATGGCCGCGGCCAAGGTGACGCCGAAGGAGATCGGGTCCATGCCGTGCTCGTTCATCATGTAGCCGGCGAAGGTGAGCGCGTCGAGGTCGTCGACGCCGACCACCGGACCGAAGGCGTACGCGGTCTCGTACTCGAGCCCTCCCGAGGCGTGCCAGTACTCCTTGCGGTTGACGACGGTGAAGTGTTCCTTGTCGATGTGGGCGATGCGCCCGCACGCGATGGTGCAGCCGAAGCACGCCTTGTTGGTGAGCAGGTTGGTGTGGCCGTTCGGCTTGCGGGCGGCCATCGCGCCGGGGTTGATGTTCTCGACCCCCTCGAACTGCACCTCCCGGAAGTTGCGGGTGGGCAGTCCGCCGAACTCCTGCATGACGTCGATCATCGCGTTGGTGCCGACCTTCTCGAGCTCCGCCCGGCCCGCGTTGTCCCAGAGCACCGCCTTGGTGTCCTTCACCGCCCGCAGGAAGCGCCGCGGGTCGTCCACCTTCACGCCCACCGAGCCGTGCACCGCGATCGCCTTGAGGTGCTTGGAGCCCATCACCGCGCCCACCCCGGAACGCCCCGCCGCCCGGTGCAGGTCGTTGACCACGCAGGCGAACTTCACTCCGCGCTCGCCCGCGACGCCGACCGCGGCCACCTTGAGCTGGGGGTTCTGGTGGCGCTGCTTGATCCACTCGTCGGTGTTCCACACGCTGGTGCCCCAGATCTCGTCCGCCGGCAGGATCTCGACGTTGTCGTCGACGATGTGCAGGTACACCGGCCGCTCCGCCCGGCCCTCCACGATCAGGAGGTCGTAGCCCGCGAACTTGAGCTCCGCGCCGAACTTGCCGCCGGAGTTGGAGCACGCGATCGCGCCGGTGAGCGGCCCCTTGGTCACCACTGCGTAGCGCCCGCTCGTCGCTGCCATGGTGCCGGGCAGAGGTCCGGTGGCGAAGCTGAGCACGTTGTCGGGACCGAGGGGGTCCACCGTGGGCTCCATGCTCTCCATCA
>CAYFYD010000398.1:0-4208 GCA_964347195.1 uncultured Ectothiorhodospiraceae bacterium | reverse complement strand
AGATCGCTGTGCGCGATGGACCCCGCGGGCGACCACTTGCCGAGCTCCTTGTAGAAGCTCCAGGCGTCGATGGTCTCGGGGCGGTCGAGGGCCAGCTCGTCGTTCTCGTCGAAGAAGTACGCGCCGTGGGTCCACATCGCGGTCTTCAGATTCCAGACATCCGATATCGCCTGGTTCGTCAACTGATACCCATAGATCTCCGGCGGGTTGTGGCACGCCTCGATGTTGTGCAGCAGCTCTTCGTGGGTCGCCGGGGGATTCAGCCCCAGCTTTTCGTAGAGATCCTTGCGGTAGTAGATGAAGAAGGGAAAACCGACGAAGGGAACCGAATAGAACTGCCCGTCGACCTGGATGCCGTTCAGCGCCCCGCCCATGAAACGATCGCGGCCGATTTCGTCGATCAGTCCGCTGACGTTGCTGGCGATGCCGTCCAATCCGAAGGAAAACAGGAAATCGCTGTACGCCCAGGTGAGGTCGGGAACATCGCCGGCGGCATGACCGGCCACCAGCTTGGCGGTGTCGTCGCCGTAGGGAACGGTGAGGTGGTCGACGCTCGCATCGGGATGGGCGGCCGCGAAAGCCTCGTTCAGCCATGCTTCGGATGCGAGGGCGGCATCCCGGGTGTCGGGGCTCCAGGTACGAATCGTGCCGGAAGCGCCCCACACCGGCATCGCCGGCGCCAGGGTGAGCCCTCCGGCCGCGAGCAGGCTCGAACGAATGAAATCGCGCCGGGTGAAAGAACTCGAATAACGCATCTGCTCCCCTCCTCTCCGTTTCGGTGATCGCGATCGCGTGCGGCGGTGTCAGGCAAGTTCATTAGACCGACGCCCCGCACGGGGTGTCAAGGCGGGCCGAGACGGCGCCCGGAGACCGTATCGTCCCGACCCGGTCGCGGCATCCGACCCGGGCGGAGGATTTCAGATTCGCAGACCGAGATCCGACAGCACCTGCTCGAAGCCGCCCACGATGCGCCGCACCGCATCGGTCTCCGGTGGTGCCGAGTTGTTGTACGTCTTCACCGCGGAGGCCGCCGCCATCCCTCCCTGTTGCAAGGTCCGCGGTGTCGGCCAATACGCCACGAGCCCGTTGCAGTACCCCGCGAAGAGAGTGACCGCCGCGGACGAGCGACGCTTCGCCTCCAATCCGATTTCCACGAAGGGCTCGCCGGGCATCGCGAGCAGCGCGAAGTCGTCCAGGCGAACCCCCTGGACCTCGATGGTCAACTCCTCGCGCTCGAGCCCGCTTCGCACCTTCTCGTGCACGCCTCGTGCCCAGCGTTCGACCAGCATCTGGGGGTAGACCTTCGTTCTCGGAGCCCCTGCGCGCCGCAGCTCTCCAAGCCGTTTCTCCGCGTCGCAAAGCTGCCTCTCGGCTTCCTCCCGGTCAGGCAGAGGCTTCAGCGGCACCGTGACCGGCCGGGTGGCAAAGGAGAGCACGTCGTGGGTCGGCCCGTCGTCGACGAAGGTCTTGTAGTAGTGCGCCACGTCGGAGAGGGACTTGCCCACCCGGCGCACGGTCTCACCGGGTCTCGTCTCGATCTCGTAGAAGGCCTGCACCGCCGCCGCTCCGATCTGCCCGCCCATGCGCTCCATTTCGCCCCAGTCGCTCTGCAGGAAGGAAAGCGCGGCCTGGTTGCCCGCCGCGCCGGTCAGAAACAGGCAGGTCGCCCCGGTCACCTGTTCGACGACGCGCCGCACCACTCCCGGATAGTCCGGCGTGTAGTCGAAGGTCTCGTAGCCCATGACGACGGGGTGCGCGGCATAGCCGGTGAGCACCGCGATTGGAGCCCCTTCCAGATCGTCAATCCTGAGAACCGGCACCGCGTGATCGCTCGGGCCCTCCGGGTTGCGCCCCACGAAGGTGCGTCCGTTCGCGTCGACCTCCTCCCGGTTGATGCCCACCCGGGCCCGCCCTTCCCCGGCGCGGGCGCGGGCCGGGCGCCGGCCCCGGTCCGCGAGCTTCGCGATTCCCGCCAACTGGGCTCGCAGGTTGTCGATGTAGGCGTCCAGCGCCGCGATCTCCCATGCTTCGCCGCCCACGTCGTGCACCCCGCCGAGCGCGCCGCGGAAGGTGCAGGGACCGTTGTGGGTATGGGTGCAGCCGAGGATGACGTTCGGCGCGGGAACGCCGATGCCGTCTCCGATACGCTTCCGGATCTCGTCGGCCAGGGGAACGTCGAATCCAATCAGGTCGCAGTCGACGATCGCGAGCCTCCGGTCTTCGTCCGCCAGCACCAGACAGGTCGCGAGCAGTGGGGATTGGGCTCCGGAGGCGCCTTCCGTTCGGCGCATGGCACCCTGCATGCGGAATCCCAGAGGGGGCGTGATGTCGGTCCGGGCCACCCCCACGGTCAAGGAGTGTCTCGGCATGGTCTCGTCCTCCCGTCGTGCTCTCGAGCCGGCCGCTACTCGAAGGGACTGTGCCTGAGTCCCCTCCCCTTCACGTCCTCACCCCGGACCAGGTAATACTTCCGGTCGAAGGTGCTGCGGTCGAGATAGCTCGTGTAGTGGCGCTCCCCCATTTCATCGGCATCCGCACGCATGAAGTGCATCGTCATCGCACGCCTCCAGAAAGGGGAACGGTTCGGGCGTGATCGATGAGGCAGATACGAGCTGTGAGTGGCAGCCTGACCCGCGCGAAGCCGATACACGACTTCCCGTTCTTCGGCGTCCGGGGGAAGGGCCGCGGGGTCGATCGAGTACCCGAAGAAGTCGTCCTCGAGGCTCGCGGTCGGCAGCAGTCCCCGGTGGTGCTCGCCCGGCAGCACGGACATGGTCCCGTTCGTCTCGTCCACGTCGTCGAAGGGGATCCAGAGGCTCGCGAGAGGCGCCCGCACCTTCTGACGATCCCAGTACATCTGGTCCTGGTGCCACCGGATCTCCCGGCCGGTCCCGGGCTCCTTGTTCAGCACGTCCGCATGCCACAGCACCAGGTTCGGACCCAGCCTGCGCTCGGCGAAATCCAGGATCCCGGGCTGCGTGATGATGTCCCACATCCACTTCTCTCCGAGCTGGTGGGGAGACATCATCTCCGTCCCGGAGAATCCTTCGGCCCGCTCCCCGATCATGCGGTCGATGTGCCGCCGGCCTTCCTCGAGCGCCTCGTCACTCAGGCAGTGCGCGAAGATGTAGTAACCCTGTCTCTCGAAGAGACGGAGCTCCGCATCCCCGAATCGGAATCCATCGTGGATCAGGGGAGCGCTCGTGCGCATGGCATGGACCATCGGAAGCTCCTCAGCGCGTGTTTGCGGGCGATGCGTGGACTTCAACCGCGCCCGCGCTCCCGAAGCGCCCCCGGATCCGTACTCGGGATCGCCTCGCTGGAGCGCGCGCTCGGCGCTGCGTTCGCAGCGACATCCCGACCCCGCATCCGCGTGCACGGGACGATCCGGGAGTCGGGCAAGGAGAACGAGCGAGCAGTCCGCCCGCATTCGCCGGGGCGTGTGCGCCGCGGGAACGCTCAGACCTCACCGCTTCGGATCCGCACGACGACATCTATGCCCTCGACGCTCGCCCCCGGAGGCAGATCGGGGATCTCCCCGACCGCGATGCGGTCCCTCTCGATGTCCGTGAGCTCGCCGGTACTCAGGTCGTAGAAGTGGTAGTGCTCGGCCGGGTTCGAGTCGTAGAAGACTTTGGCGGGGTCGACGACGACTTCCCGCACGAGTCCGCGCGCCGCGAAGAGGCCGAGGGTGTTGTAGACCGTCGCCTTGGAGACCGCGGGGTCTTCGCGGTTCGCGAGCGAGAGCAGCCGCTCCGCCGAGAGATGCTGAGGGCGTGCGAGCAGGATCGCGGCGAGCTTCAGGCGCTGAGGGGTGGGCGTGATGCGGTGGGCGCGCAGCAGCTCGGCGAGGTCGTCCGGATCCCTCTCGTGGGCAGTGGGGTCAGCCCGCATGTCTCACCGACCTCCTGCTGCGGACGCCGACACCCGAACGGTGAACGGGCTTACTCCCTCGAGGCACTTCGACATGGTCACCACTATGCCTTCAGCGTCTCTCGGTCCGTGCGCCCACCCACCGTTGCGTCTCGACGCCCTCGCTACGGAGCTCGGTGAGACGTGCGGGTCAGGAACCGTCATTCGCGAACGCGACCGCGGCGGAATCGACCCTGGAGTATAGGCCCGGCCCGGAAGACGGGTCCACCGCCCCCGAGCCGGGCGCAGGACCATTCAGAAGTCGAGTTGCGGGGTTCGAAGTACTGGAATCAGGC
>CAYFYD010000397.1:0-4287 GCA_964347195.1 uncultured Ectothiorhodospiraceae bacterium | reverse complement strand
TACCCGGGAACCCGCAGCGTCGCGGAGGACCAGGACCAAGTTCAGCATCATGACCGGCATCGACCCCGCGAAGCCGGCCACCGACATCATCGAGTACGCCGAGGCGACGGAACGGCACGGCTTCGACACCCTCTGGATCTGGGACACCTGGTTCTCCACCGACGCCTTCGTCACCCTGACGCTGGCCGCCGCGCACACCGAGCGCATCGGGCTCGCGAACGGGGTCGCCGCCACCCCGGTCCGCCATCCCTCCATGCTGGTGAACTCCATCGCCGGGCTCCACGACGTCTCGGACGGAAGAGCCATCCTCGGCGTGGGCTGCGGCGGGCAGGCCACGGTGGGGCGCCTGGGCATGCGCAAGGCGCGCATCGCGGAGTTCCGGCGGGATCTGAAGACAATGCGCACCCTGCTCGACGGAGGGGAGATCGACGAGGACGGAGCGCTCTACTGCGTGCAGTCCACCCGCTCGCTCCCGCGCTACGTCCCCCTCTACACCGCGGCCTGGGGTCCCCGGATGCTGGAAGCGAGCGCGGAGCTCGCGGACGGCGTCATCATCATGGGCCCCGACCAGAAGGACGTGCTGAAGGTCAAGGTCGACCGGATCCGCCGCAGCGCGGAGGCGGCGGGGCGCGATCCGGCCGAGGTCAGGATCGTGCTCGGGATCACCTGCGACTACGCCGACGACCCGTCCGGAATCATCGACAAGTACAAGTCGCTGGCCATCCACTACATGCAGCGCGTCGGCTACGAGGACGAGTACCCCGCGGACTACCGGGCCCTGCTCGACCGGATCCGCGCGGAAGTGCCGATCATCGCCTACCCGGAGTGGGAAGAACCCAAGTGGCACCTCGTCCCGGACGACTTCGTGAAGTACCAGCTCACGGTGGGCACCGAGGCGGAGTGCATCGCCCGCATCGAGGAGTTGATGACGCTCGAGCCCGACGAGATCATGTTCAGCAGCGGCTTCGCACATCTCGACCAAGTCAGGAAGTACGCAGCCCTTGTCTCCCGACTGAAGGCGTGACTCCCGCACCGTGCGGAATCACGGGAGCCGGAAGGGACCACTTCGTGTCCGGTGACCCGCTACTTCCGGAGGGGTGACGGACAGGGGTGAGGCGGAGACATCCGAAGGCGCTTCGAACCCGTACATCCCGCCGGAACACCGGCCACAACCGAGGCAGGAGGCGCAAGGATCATGAGCGACGTGAATCCCGCGGCGCAGTACACCGGCTACTCCGAAACCGCCGAGCGGCCGGAGAACGCCGAGCTCACTCACGTACGGCCGGGCACGCCGGGCGGGGAGTACCTGCGGCGCTTCTGGCATCCGGTGGCGCTGTGCTCCGAAGTGACCGACATCCCCCTCCTGGTGCGGGTGCTCGGGGAGGACTTGGTGCTCTTCCGCGACCTGGGGGGACGCTACGGGCTGCTGCACCGGCACTGCGCCCACCGCCACGCCTCGCTCGAGTACGGCAAGTGCGAGGAGCGGGGACTTCGCTGCTGCTACCACGGGTGGCGCTTCGACGTGGACGGCACCCTGCTGGAGGCGCCGGCCGAGCCCGCGGGCTCCCCCCTCCTCTCCCGGGTCCGTCAGCCCGCCTATCCGGTGGAGGTGCACAACGGTCTCGTGTTCGCATACCTGGGACCGCCCGAGCACCGGCCCGCGTTCCCCGTCTACGACACCTTCGACATGGCCGACACGCAGCGCGTGCCCTACACCGCGGACTACCCCTGCAACTGGCTGCAGATCACCGAGAACGCGATGGACCCGGTGCACTCGGTGTTCCTTCACACCCGGGTGAACGGACCCTCCTTCAACGCATCATGGGGCGAGATGAGCGTCCGCGAGTACTACGAGACGCCCTCGGGCTTCTACTACACCAACGGCCGGCGGGTGGGCGAACACGTGTGGGTGCGGGTGCACCACGTCATCCTGCCCAACCTCACCCAGGCCGGCGCAGTGCGCTCGATGAGCGGCGACACCCCGCGCTACTTCGGCCGCCCGGTGTTCACCCGCTGGGTGGTGCCCGTCGACGACGAGAACACCCGGGTCGTCGCATGGGCCAACTTCGGGCCGCGCACCGACGAGGCGCGCGCGGAGTGGATGTCACCGGTCGGCATCGAGATCATCGAAGGCGGCGAGCCGCGCACCCGCCCCGCCGCGGAGGCGGTCCGCAAGCCCGGCGACTACGAGGCATTCGTGAGCATGGGCCGCATCACCCGCCACGCCAGGGAGCACCTCGCGACCTCGGACAAGGGCGTGGCGATGTTCAGGCGGCGCCTGCTCGCCGACATCCGCGGCGTCGCCACGGGAGGCTCCCCCTATCAGATGTCGGACCAGGTTGCGGGGCCGCTGCCCACCTACGCCGGGGACACGGTGCTGCGCATCTCCGCGCCCCCCGGCGGCGACGAGTTCATCGCGGGAGTCTGCCGCCAAGTGGCCGAAACCCTGACCGGGGCGGACGCGCTCAGGGGTACGGAGCGCGACGCACAGGTCATCCGCGGGCTGCGCGCCATCGAGCAGCGCATGAACGGCGCGGCGGGCTGAGCCGGGCCGGAGCCTCGCCCGGCCCACATTGCTCCAGCTCCCTCAACTTTCGGGGTTCGAAATGCTGGAGTCAGGGATGGATTCCCGCCCCCGATCGGGGTCGAGGGCAAGCTCGCGCGGGAATGACGGACAATGTGCAGGACGCCACTCCTCGTCACTCCCGCTCCCCGATCGGGGTCGAGGGCAAGCTTGCGCGGGAATGACATCATCTGCGCAAGACGCGTCACTCCCACGACAGCCGCCAACCCTTCCATAGCCGTCATTCCCTGCGTCCCCTCCCGTCATTCCCTGCGCCACCTCCCGTCATTCCCGCGAACGCGGGAATCCACTTCGGTCAACGAATCTCGAAGCTCGAGTAGCTACGCTTCGTAGCGAGGGCGAACGAACTGTCTCGCCGAATACTCGGACTCCCCTCGCGCCAGCCCCGCGACGTCGACGGCAATGGAGGCCGGTGCGGGCGCGTTCCCGGCGGGAGTGGGTGGCGGCGGTACCTCAGCGCAGGTACCGGTCCAGCCAGTTCAGGGTGTGGCGGGCGAAGTCCGCGCGGGTGCCGTGCTCGATGTCCGGGTACACGATGACCGACTTCATGGTCGGGATCCGCTCGAACACCGGCATGATCGTGCGGTAGGGGTGGATCTCGTCGATCACCACCGCGTTGACCAGCACCGGGCAGGTGATGTTGCGCACCAGGTTGTAGGCGTCGAAGTACTCCAGGTTCTCCATGATCGCGTCCACCTGGCCCGGGTGCTCGCGCAGGTGCGCGCACAGCTCACCGTAGGGGGCGGTCTCGATCCGGGCCGAGACCCGGAAGTGCAGCGGCCACGCGACCTCGGACGAAGCGGCCCGGATGCGCCGGTCCAGCGCCGCGACGGCGAGCGCGAAGCCGCCGCCCTGGCTCATCCCCCAAGTGCCGATGCGCCGCGGGTCGACCTCTTCCCGGCTGCACAGGAAGTCCACCCCGCGCACGAGGTCCGCGAAGGCGCCGCGGTAGTAGTAGCGGTAGCGGTCCTCGAGGTGATAGGTGACCTTGGTGCACTCCTCGAGCCGCCACTCCTCGGCGCTCTCGCCCTGCCCTCGCGGATAGACCGCGAGCACCGCGTAGCCGTGGCGCACGTAGTGCATGGAGAGGGACTGGATGCCGAAGTAGCCGGGCGCGGTGATGAGCGCGGGCCAGCCGCCGGCGGGCGGCGCGCCGATCGGCACCGTGTACCAGGCCCGGATCGTCCTGCCCTCGAAGCTCCGGAGGCGCACCGCGTGGTTCTGGAAGGTCTTGACCGCCTCGTGCATGAGGCCGCCCGGGTCCGACTCCTCGACCTCGGCCTCCATCGGCACCGTCGCGAGCTCGTCGAGGGTCTCCCTCCAGAAAGCGTTGATGTCTTCCAGGCTCATCGCGCCCTTCCCTTCTCCGTGATCCGTACCGGTATCATCGCAGACCTCTCCGGCGCGAGGAACTCGCGCATCGCCGTACCACCGGATCCGGGGGCTCCATGAGCGAAGTCGACACCTACGCACCCTACTGCGGCTACCACCATTCGACCTTGCCGGCGGAGGACTCCGAGCTCACCCACGTCGGCCCGCGCACCCCGGGCGGGGAGCTCATGCGCCGCTTCTGGCAGCCGGTGGCGACTTCGGCGGAGCTCGGCGAGCTTCCGAAGCGCATCCGGATCCTCGGCGAGGAGCTGGTCCTCTTCCGGGACGGAAGCGGGCGCATCGGGCTCCTCCAGAAGCACTGCCCTCACCGC
>CAYFYD010000396.1:0-4351 GCA_964347195.1 uncultured Ectothiorhodospiraceae bacterium | reverse complement strand
GCGGGCCTTCGGCCTCGCGGTGACGAGGCGCAAGCGCTACATCAAGCCCTTCGGCTGCCAGATGAACGAGTCCGACTCGGCGCGGAGCGCCGACCTGCTCGCCGAGAGCCACGGGCTCGAACGCACCGAACGGGCCGAGGAGGCTGACGTGCTCCTCATCAACACCTGCTCGGTGCGCGAGAAGGCGCAGGAGAAGGTGTTCTCCCAGCTCGGGCAGTGGCAGCGGTGGAAGCGTGCGCGGCCGCAACTGGTGATCGGCGTCGGCGGCTGCGTCGCGAGCCAGGAAGGCGCCGCGATCGCCGAGCGTGCGCCCTGCGTCGACCTCGTCTACGGACCCCAGACCCTGCACCGGGTGCCGGCGATGCTCGACGCCGCCGCGTCGTCCCCGCGCACGCGCGTGGACGTCGACTTTCCCGAGATCGAGAAGTTCGATTGCCTGCCGCCGCCGCGCGCCGAGGGGCCGCGGGCCTACGTGTCGGTCATGGAGGGGTGCAGCAAGTACTGTTCCTTCTGTGTGGTGCCCTACACCCGGGGCGAGGAGTTCAGCCGGCCCTTCGACGATGTCGTCGAAGAAGTGGCGACGCTCGCCGAACAGGGGGTGCGGGAGGTGACCTTCCTCGGTCAGAACGTCAACGCCTACCGCGGCGCGATGCACGAAGGCGGACCCTGCGACCTCGGGCTGCTCATCACCTATGCGAGTGCTATAGAGGGAATCGACCGGATTCGATACACCACCTCCCACCCTTCGGACGTCGACCGGAGCCTGATCCGGGCGCACGCCGAGGTGCCGGAGCTGGTGCCGCACCTGCACCTGCCGGTCCAGTCCGGCAGCGATCGAATCCTCGAGCTCATGAAGCGCAGCTACCGGTCGGCGGACTATATCGAGACGGTGGGGCAATTGCGCCGCGCCCGCCCCGATCTCAGCCTCTCGTCGGACTTCATCGTCGGCTTCCCGGGCGAGACGGAGCGCGACTTCGACGCTACCATGGACCTGATCGAGACCGTCCGCTTCGACGGTGCCTTCAGCTTCATCTACAGCCCCCGCCCCGGCACCCCGGCCGCGGAGCTTCCGGATCCGGTTCCCCTCTCGGCGAAGAAGCGCCGTCTCGCCATCCTCCAGGCGCGCGTCGAGGAGCTCGCCGGGGAGGTCAGCCGGTCCATGGTCGGCTCGACGCAGAGAGTGCTGGTCGAAGGGATGTCGAAGCGGGGCGCGGGCGAGGTTCGCGGGCGCACCGAGAACATGCGCGTGGTGAACTTCCGCGGCGACCGCTCTCTCCGCGGCCGCTTCGTGGATGTCGAGATCAGCGAGGCCCTGCCCCATTCCCTGCGGGGCCGACTGCAACGCGACACGGAAGGCGTCCCTTCGCGTTCCGGCTCCCGGGAAGCGATGCACGTCCCATCCCCTTGAGCGTCAAGACCGAACCCGCCCGAGCGCAGGCCTGTCACATTGCGCTCGAGCCGGCGGACAACCGGCGTCTCGCCGAGCTGTGCGGTCCTTTCGATCAGCATCTTCGCCAGCTCGAGCGACGCCTCGGAGTCGAGATCAACAGCCGGGGCAACGAGTTCAGCGTGCGCGGGGATTCCGGACCGGTGCGCACCGCGAGCGAGGTCATGCGTCGCCTCTACGAGGCGACGGGGCGCGAGGCGCTGAGTGCGGCCCGCGTACACCTGTACCTGCAGGAGGCGGGGAACGGGGACATCGCTTCGCGCCGGGACGAGGTGGTGGTGGAAGTGAGGCGGGGTCAGGTGCACTCGAGAGGCCCGAACCAGGCCCGCTACCTGCGCAACATCCAGTCTCACGACGTCAACTTCGGCATCGGGCCGGCCGGGACCGGCAAGACTTATCTCGCAGTCGCCTGCGCGGTGGAGGCGCTTCAGAGCGAGCGGGCGAGCCGGATGGTGCTGGTCCGGCCCGCGGTCGAGGCGGGAGAGCGCCTCGGCTTTCTCCCCGGCGATCTCGCACAGAAGGTCGACCCCTACCTGCGCCCGCTCTACGACGCGCTGTGGGAGATGCTGGGCTTCGAACGGGTCGGCAAGCTGATCGACCGGAACGTCATCGAGATCGCACCGCTCGCCTACATGCGCGGGCGTACCCTGAACGAGTCCTTCATCATCCTCGACGAGGCGCAGAATACCTCCGTCGAGCAGATGAAGATGTTCCTTACCCGAATCGGGTTCGGATCCACCGCGGTGGTGACGGGCGACATCACCCAGATCGATCTGCCCCGGGGGAAGCAGTCCGGACTCCGGCACGTGGTCGACGTGCTCGGCGAGGCCGAGGGCATCAGCTTCACCTGGTTCAGCTCCAAGGACGTCGTGCGCCACCCGCTGGTGGCCCGGATCCTGGATGCCTACCAGGCATTCGAGCGCCGGCCACCTCCCGTCGAGGAGGCGTGAGGGTGCAGGTGGAGGTGCAGATCGCGTCGGACGCGGAGGACGTACCCAGTAGCGGGGAGCTCGTGCGCTGGGTCCGCGGGGCCGCTTCGGTGCCCCGCGGGGGGCGCTGGGAATGCACGCTCCGGGTGGTGGACGAAGCCGAGGGCGCCATGCTCAACGAGCGCTACCGCGCGGGCCGGGGCGCGACGAATGTGCTCGCCTTTCCCTTCGAGGCGCCCCCCGGAATCTCGCTTCCGCTTCTCGGCGACGTGGTGGTGTGCGCGCCCGTGGTCCGTCGCGAGGCGCGCGAGCACGAGCTGGAGGCCCGCGCCCACTGGGCGCATCTGGTGGTCCACGGCGTGCTGCATCTGCTCGGGCACGATCACCATTTCGAGGAAGAGGCGGCCCGCATGCGTGCCGAGGAGACGCGCATCCTGAGCACCCTCGGTTTCGCGGACCCTTACCGGGAGGGGGACTCGGCATGAGCGCCATCAGCCCGCGCGCGGCGCGCCCTTCGTGGCTGGATCGACTCGGTCAGGCACTGAGCAGCGAGCCGCAGGACCGCGACGACCTGATCGACGTGCTGCGCGACGCGGAGCGGCGCCGCCTCTTCGTCCCCGAGGTGCTCGACATGCTCGAGGGCGCGCTCGCGGTCGGTGACCTGCAGGTGCGCGACATCATGGTGCCTCGCGCGCAGATGGTGGCGGTGCGCCACGACGAGGCGCCGGAGGCCTTCGTCGGCACCGTCATCGGGTCCGGTCACTCCCGGTTCCCGGTGCTCGGCGACAACCGGGACGAGGTCAAGGGCATCCTCTTCGCCAAGGACCTGCTCGCCTGTTTCGCCCGAGGGGAACGCGACGAATTCGACCTCGACGACGTGATGCGCCCGGTGGTCTACATCCCGGAGAGCAAGCGTCTGAGCGTGCTGCTGCGGGAGTTCCGCGAGAGCCGCAATCACATGGCGGTGGTGGTCGACGAGTACGGCGGAGTCGCGGGTCTGGTGACGATCGAGGATGTGCTCGAGCAGATCGTGGGCGAGATCGACGACGAGCACGACATCGACGAGGGGCCCTACATCAGCCGCCTCGAGGGCGCGGAGCACACCGTCAAGGCGCACACGCCGATCGAGGACTTCAACGAGTACTTCGGCACCGGGTTCAGCGACGAGGAGTTCGACACCATCGGCGGGCTCGTGATCCGGTCCTTCGGCCGGCTGCCTCGCGCGGGGGAGACGCAGGTGCTCGACGGCGTGAGCTTCCGCGTGCTGCGGGCCGACAAGCGCAAGGTGCACCTGCTGCGGGTAGTGGCGCCGGCGCCAGGGGCCGAGGCGGGCGACGGCAGAGCCTCCCGGCGCGGGTGAGCGCGCTCCGGCGCGCTCTCCGGCGGTACCGCAAGAGCGGGGACGGGCTCGCCCTCGTCGCCGGACTCTCGCTGCCGCTCGCCTTCGCGCCCTGCGCGCTCGGGCCGGTCGCCCCCCTTGCCGCCGCCGCGCTCTTCCTCTCCTGGCTGGACGCGTCCCCGCGGCGTGCGCTCTGGCGCGGCTGGCTCTTCGGCGCGGGCGCCTTCGGGGTCGGGGTATCGTGGATCGTGCACAGCTTCCTCGTCGTCCAGGTCGCCCTGCCCGTCGCTCTCTTCCTCACTACGGGGCTGGTCGCCCTGCTCGCCTTCTATCCGGCCCTCACGGGATACCTCGTGCGTCGCTTCGTATCGGGTCCTCCGGCCATGGTGCTGCTCGCCGCAATTCCGGCGGCGTGGGTGCTCATGGAGTGGACGAGGGGCTGGCTGCTCACCGGCTTCCCTTGGCTGGAGCTCGGATACAGCCAGATCGATTGGCCGCTCGCCGGCTGGTTTCCGGTGCTGGGTGTGCACGGCGTGTCCTTCATGACCGCACTCAGCGCCGGCGCGCTCGCCTTCGTGGCCGAAACCTGCCTGGCTGCCGCTGAAACCGGCGACGGCCCCGAATGGCGGCCCAACC
>CAYFYD010000395.1:2961-4352 GCA_964347195.1 uncultured Ectothiorhodospiraceae bacterium | reverse complement strand
CGGATCGAGTCGCAAGGAGAACACGGCTTGCGGCTCAGGGTGAAGTCAGGCGCCATAATGAGAATTGCTGGGGGACGGCGGGCCCCGGTGCCGGAGGTGGCCGATTCGACTAGACTCCGTCTGCTGCACCCATTCTCAACCTGGGAGTAACCCGATGATTCGACGTGGAAACGGACCCTTCGCGCCCCATGACCGGAGCTGGCGGCGCTCGAGCCGCCGGAGATTCCTCGCGGGATCCGGCGCCGGCGCCGCCCTCCTGGGGCTGGGGAGCACCGCCCTGCCCCGGCCCGCCCTCGGCGCCGACGCCATGAGCTTTCTCACTTGGTGCGATCACATGGACCCGCGCCTGATCGGCGGTTTCGAGGAGAACACCGGCATCAAGGTGAACGCCAAGAGCTACGACGGCACCGGAAGCGCGCTGGCGGTCAAGGACCAGTCGCCGGCGGGGGACTGGGACCTCTTCTGCATCGATTTCCAGGACACCCCCGCGGTCGCGCGTCAGGGCTACCTGACCGAGCTCGACGACAGCCGCGTGCCCTGGGACCAGGTCTTCGACGGGATCCGCAACCAGCCCCACACCTATACCGACGGGAAGCTGTACGGCATCCCGGACAAGTTCGGCTACTACGGGGTCGCCTACGACAAGACGCGCATCGATCCGGCCGACGCGAAGACCGCCCAGGTCATGTGGAACCCGAAGTACGAGGGCCGCATCGCGGTCTACGACTACTACTTCCCCATCATCCAGCTCGTCGGCCTGTCCCGGGGACTCGCGCCCGAGGACATCACGGTCGAGAACCTGGAGTCGACGATCCGCGAGCCGCTCCTCGCGCTCAAGGCCCACGCCAAGGTGGTCGGCGATCTGATCACCGTCATGAACGCGCTCGGCGCCGAGTCGGTGGACCTCATCATCGGGGGCGCCGAATGGTCGGTGGCCCTCGACATGGTGGCGAACCCGTCCCTCGACTACACGGTGTTCGACGAGGGCGCGCTTCTGTGGAACGAGGGGCTGTCGATCTTCGTCGACTCGGAGCGCCAGGACGCCTGCTGGCAGTTCATCGACTGGACGATGTCGCCGGAAGGCCAGCGCTACCTCGCGACCTCGGAGTGTTTCTGGGGCAATCCGGTCCGCAAGGACACCCCGCTGACGGAGGAGGAGGCGCGCATCCTGCGCTGGGACGAGCAGGTCGCCATCCTCGACAACGCCCATCCCTCGACGCTCGGCGAGCCGGAGCTCGACGCGGCGATGCTCGACCTGTGGCAGGAGTTCCTCGCGACCTGAGCGCACGCGGGCGCTCTTCTCGGCGCGGGGCCCCCGCGCGGGGCGGCGCGCCGGCGGCCGGGGGCCCCCCCCCGCGCGCGCACGGGGGGGCCCCCCCCCCCCCGGCGGG
>CAYFYD010000395.1:0-2951 GCA_964347195.1 uncultured Ectothiorhodospiraceae bacterium | reverse complement strand
CCTGGCCGCGCCCCGTCCGGCCCCGGGGGCGCGCTGCCGGGCGCGGCCCCGGGCCGTGGCGCGGGGCGGGGGCGGCGGGGCCCCGCCCCAGTCTCGCGAAGTGGTCCGCCACGCCCACCCTGCTGTGGACCGCGTTGCTCTTCGCGGCCCCGCTCGCCTTCATGCTGGCGGTGAGCACCTGGAAGAGAACGCGGGGGAAGCTCGACCCGGTCTGGACCCTCGACAACTACGAGAAGATATTCTCGAAGCACTACCTCCTCGACGGGCTGTTCAATTCGATCGAGGTATCGCTGAGCGTCGTCGCGATCAGTGTGCTGGTCGCCTACCCCCTCGCCTATGTCCTCGCCTACCGGGTGCCGGCGCGCTGGCAGAAGCTGCTGCTGGTGCTGATGGTCCTGCCCTTCTGGACCTCGTACCTGGTCCGCTCCTACGCTTGGTCGGTGGTCCTCGGCGACAACGGCATCGTCAACTCCACCCTCATCGCGCTCGGTCTCATCGACGCTCCGCTGCACCTGGACTACCGCCGGGGAGCCACCGTGCTCGGTTTCGTCCACTTCTTCACGATGCTCCTCACGCTGACCATCTACGCCAACCTGGTGCAGATCAACCCGTCCTACCGGGCGGCGGCGGCCGACCTCGGGGCGTCCCGGCTCCAGGTGTTCCTCCGCATCACCCTCCCCCTGAGCGTGCCCGGGATCATGGTCGGCGCCTTCCTCACTTTCGTGATCACGATGGGCGACTTCATCACCCCCCAGATCCTGGGGGGCGCGAACGAGCTGCTCCTGCCGCAGTCGATCATCCTCCAGATCCAGCGCGCCACGGACTTCCCGATGGCGGCGGCGATGAGCGTGCTGCTGATGCTGAGCGTGACCGTGGCCTACTTCGTGCTCGCCCGCTGGCTGCGCCTCGACCGGATGTAGACCGTGATGCGGCTCCGCCTCGGCCTCGGATGGGTCTACCTGGCCCTCGGCTACACCTTCATCTTCCTTCCCGTGCTCGTGCTGGTGCTCTTCTCGTTCACTTCGCGGGACATCCCCATGCCCCCCTTCGAAGGGCCGAGCCTCGAGTGGTACCGGCGCATCCTGAGCAACGAGCGCATGGTGCACGCGCTCGTCAACTCCGTGGTGCTCGCGGGCGGGTCTTCCCTCGTGGCGACGGTGCTGGGCTTCCTCGGCGCCTACGGCATCGCGCGGCATCCGACGCGCTGGGAAGGGCTCATGCGCTACGTCATCATGGCGCCCATCACCGTCTCGTACCTGATCGTCGGGATGGGGCTGCTCGTGACCTTCCACGTCCTGGGCGTCCCGAAGTCGCTGTGGGCGGTGGGGGCCGGTCACGTGGTGATAAACCTGCCGCTCTGCTTCTCCGTCATCCTCGCCGGGCTCGGCGAGCACCAGCGCAACCTGGAGCGGGCCGCCCACGACCTGGGCGCGAGCGAGCTCCAGGCGCTGCTGCGCATCACCGTGCCCGTCACCCTCCCCTCGATCCTCGCGGCCTACTGCCTGTCCTTCACCCTCTCGTGGGACGAGTTCATCATCGCCTTCCTCCTCACCCGCTTCGAGGTGACCCTGCCGGTCCTGCTCTTCGAGCTCCTGCGCGCCGGCAGCAGCCCGGAGCTCAACGCGGCGGGCAGCGTGGTGTTCTGCATCTCCATGAGCGTGGTGCTCGTCGCGGCCGCGCTCACCCTGGGCCGGCGCTCCTCCCGCGCCTGAGCGCTCCCGCCGGCGCCCGGGCTCGGCCCGCACGCATCACCGACCTCCTGCTGCGGACGCCGAGACGCCCGCAGCCCACCAAGCTCGGCAAGAATGCCGGCTCAGTCGGCGAGCAGGACGACGTCTTTGCGCCGCACGAACACCTCGGGCCGGTCGCCGGGATGCACCGCCTGCTCCACCGGAATCCGCAACAGCAGGTCCGTCTCGCCGCCCCCCGCCGACACCGCGTGGCACCGGCGGTGCGTGCCCTGGAAGACCATCTCCCTGATGGTCGCTTCCCCCAGGCATATCGCGTCGGGCGACGCCTCGAGCCTGACGTGCTCGGGCCGGACCGAGAGGTGCACGGTGGCGCCCTCGGGCGCATCGCCCTCGACCTCCAGGTCGGCGAGCGGGGTGCGCAGGCGCAGGCGGCCGCCGCACCGCTCCGAAACCGTTGCGGTGAAGATGTTGCTCTCGCCCATGAAGGTGGCGGTGAAGAGCGTCGCGGGCGAGAGGTACACCCGGTCCGGCGCACCGAGGTCCTCGATCCTGCCCTGGTTCAGCACGACGATCTTGTCCGCGATGCTCATCGCCTCGTCCTGATCGTGCGTGACGTGCACGAAGGTGACCCCGAGCTGCTTCTGCAGGCCGACCAGCTCTTCCTGCATCTGGCGGCGAAGGTTGAGGTCCAGCGCGCCCAGCGGCTCGTCCAGGAGCAGCACCGTGGGCCGCACTGCGATCGCACGGGCGAGCGCGACACGCTGGCGCTGCCCGCCGCTCAGCTTGTGGATGGCGCGGGCACCGTATCCCTCGAGCCCCACGAGGCGGAGCGCTTCCGCCACCCGGCGCCGGCGCTCCGCCTTCGCCACCCGGCGCATTTCGAGGCCGAAGCCGACATTGGACGCGACGCTCATGTGGGGAAAGAGGGCGTAGTCCTGGAACACGGTGACGGTGGGCCTCCGGGAGGGCGGGAGCCGGGTGACGTCGCGCCCCTCGATGTACACTTCGCCCGCGCTCGGGTCGACGAAGCCCCCGATCATCGAGAGGATCGTGGTCTTTCCGCTCCCCGAGGGGCCGAGCAGCACCACGAACTCGCCCCGTTCGATGACGAGATCCACGGTGTCCACCGCGACCGTCTCGTCGTAGGCCTTGCGGATGCCGCGCAGCTCGACCAGCGGCTCACCGGCTCTGCTCCCCCCCGCCATCCAGGGCTCTTCAAAAGTCGGCATGACGGCTTCAGACTCCGAGCTTCGGGATTGG
>CAYFYD010000394.1:0-4356 GCA_964347195.1 uncultured Ectothiorhodospiraceae bacterium | reverse complement strand
CTGATTCCAGTACTTCGAACCCCGCAACTCGACTTCTGAATGGTCCTGCGGCGGGGGGATAGCGCGCCCCGCGCGCCCACGCTCCCGGGAAACTATGACGCAGTCCGTCTCTCTCGGCGATCTCTATCGTGCCCGCCGGGCGATCGCGCCTTGGGTGCGCCGCACGCCGCTGGTGCGCTCGGACTCCCTCTCGCAACGCACCGGCGCCGAGGTGCACCTGAAGCTCGAGACCGCGCACGAGACCGGCGCGTTCAAGATCCGCGGCGCGACCAACCGCCTGGGCGCACTCGATGCGGAGGAGCGGAGGCGGGGCGTGGTCACCGTCTCCACCGGCAACCACGGCCGGGCGGTGGCGCTCGCCGCGCGGCGCACCGGAACGAAGGCAGTAGTCTGTCTCTCCGAGCTGGTGCCTGCGAACAAGCGCGCCGCGATCGAGAGACTGGGCGCGGAGCTGCGCGTCTGCGGGCGCTCCCAGGACGAGGCGGAGGTCGAAGCGGAGCGTCTCATGCGGGACCAGGGACTCGTTCCGGTGCATCCCTTCGACGACCCCTACGTGATCGCCGGGCAGGGCACTATCGGGCTCGAGCTTCTCGAAGACCTGGGCCACGTCGACACGGTGGTCGCGGGACTCTCGGGGGGCGGTCTGCTCGGGGGCACCGCGCTCGCCCTGAAGGCGGCGAACCCCGCGACCCGGGTGGTCGGGGTGTCGATGGAGCGGGGTCCGGCCATGATCGCGAGCATCCGGGCCGGACGACCGGTGCCGGTCAGGGAGGAGCCGAGCCTCGCCGACAGCCTCGGCGGCGGCATCGGACTCGGCAACCGCCACACCTTCGAGCTGGTGCGGCGCCTCGTCGACGACTGCGTGCTGGTGAGCGAGCGGGAGATCGCGGCCGGCATGGCGCACCTCTTCCGCCACGAACGCCTCATTGCCGAGGGCGGTGCCTCGGTGGGGGTGGCGGCGATGCTCGCGGGACGCCTGCCCGGGCTCCACGGAAACGTCGCCTGCATCATCAGCGGCAACAACGTGGACATGAACGTGTATCTCCGGGTCATCAACGGAACCTGGTTCGAGGAGAGCGGAGCCTCGGCGCCGCCCGCGCATGACGGTAGTCGGGGAGGATGAGCGGATGCCGGTGCTCGTGTTGACGGGAGCGGAGCTGCGCGCCCGTGCCCTCGGTTTCGGCGTTGCGATCGACTCCTCGGCCCCGCCGCCTCGAGCGTCCGGAGTCGGAGATCCCTGATGACGTACCGGGACGAGGTCTACTTCCAGGCTCCGGCCGAGCCCGAGGTGCCCTTCGGCGAGGAGGAGTTCGCCGGACGTCTGGAACGCATCCGCAGCGCGATGGCGAGCGCGGGCCTCGACTGCCTCTTCCTCACCTCTCCGGAGAGCCTCTACTACGTGAGCGGCTACCGGTGCATGTGGTACCAGACCGAGAGCCCGATGGAGTGGCCGCCCTCCAACGGGATCGCGGTGCACGTCGACCACGACCGCTTCATCCACTTCGATACGGAGCGCGAGGCGGTCCTCACGCGCACCTTCAGCGTCTCCCGGGATACGCGCTTCTTCCCCCGCGGCAGCTACCGGGACGGCACCCGCTTCATCGCCGACGAGCTGAAGGCGGAAGGCTGGCTGAAGGGCAGTCTGGGGCTGGAGCTCTGGGCCGGCCGCCCGAACCGGGCGGTGAGCGAGCGCTTCCAGGCCGCGTTCGAGGCGGCGGGGGCCCGCGTCGTCGACGGCAGCGAGATCCTCCGCGACGTGCGCTGGAAGAAGTCGCCGGCGGAGATGGCCTGCCTGCACGAGGCGGCGGGCATCGCGGTCGCCGGGCTCCAACGCGCGCGCGAGGTCATCCGCCCGGGGGTGAGCGAGCTGGAAGTGCAGGGCGAGGTCCTGAACGCGCTGACCGCGGCCGGGGGCGAGATGCCGGCGATGATGCTCCCGGTGCTCTCGGGCGCGAAGACCAACGCCTGCCACGCGGTGGCGACCCGGCGCCGCATGCGGGAGGGGGAGCTCGTGCTGCTCGACCTCGCCGGGGTGCACAAGCGCTACCACGTCAATGCGGCCCGCGCCTTCAGCCTCGGTGAGCCGCGGCCCGAGGTCCGCGACTGCGCGGCGCGCGCGATCGGCGTGATGGACCGGGTGCGCGAGTGCCTGCGCCCCGACCTGCCGGTGCGGGAGCTGAACGAGGTGACCCGGCACCACTACGAAGCGCAGGGGCTGTGGGAGAGCCGGGGCTGGGTCGGCGGCTACGAAATGGGGATCGCCTTCTCCCCGGACTGGGTCGGGAGCTTCGTCTACGACCCCCTGGCCGAGAAGAACGCGGACCGGTGCTTCGAGCCCGGCACCGCGGTCAACTACGAGGTGCAGGTCTTCCTGCCGCGCCACGCGGGCTGCTTCTTCGCGATCGAGACCTTCCTGTTCGGCGACGACGACGTGACGCTGGCCACCGAGCGGGTGCCCTACGGGCTCACCGTGATCGAGTAGCGCGGCCTCGGCGCTCACGGGCATTTCACGCTACGCTTCCGGACCGGATTCAGTAGCTCGGATGGCGAGCCCCGGACGAGATCCGGCCAACTGGCGGCTGCCACGGAGCCCACAGACTGCCGTGACGGCGCTGATGAGAGCGCTCCTGCCAACCCGGTGCGGATCCTCAGCCAGCGTGAAATGGCCCTGCCTCGGCGCCCGCCGCCACTGGACAACCGGGCGAGGTCGGCTCGATCATTCGGGAGCGCAAGCCGCATCGGGCACCATGGACTATCAGGCCTTCTTTGCCGGCGAGATCGAGGCGCTCCGCTCGGAAGGGCGCTACCGGGTCTTTACCGACCTCGAGCGCCGCGCGGGAAGCTTCCCCCAAGCCACCCGATACGCGGGCGAGGAACGCTCCGAAGTCACGGTCTGGTGTTCGAACGACTACCTGGGCATGGGGCAGCATCCGGCGGTGCTCGCCGCGATGCACGAGGCGCTGGAACGCTGCGGGGCGGGTGCGGGGGGGACGCGCAACATCTCGGGCACCAACCACTACCACGTGTGCCTGGAGCGCGCGCTCGCCGACCTGCACGGCAAGGCGGCGGCGCTGCTCTTCACCTCCGGCTACGTGTCCAACTGGACCACGCTCGGCACCCTCGCCTCGCGGCTCCCCGACTGCGTGGTGCTCTCCGACGCCGGCAACCACGCTTCGATGATCGAAGGCATCCGCCACAGCCGGGCGGAGAAGCGCATCTTCCGCCACAACGACCCCGAGGACCTCGATCGGCACCTCTCCGGGATCGAGCCGGGACGCGCCAAGCTGGTGGCCTTCGAGTCGGTGTACTCCATGGACGGGGACATCGCGCCCATCGCGGAGCTCTGCGAGGTATCGGAACGCCACGGCGCCATGACCTACCTCGACGAGGTGCACGCGGTGGGGCTCTACGGTCCGAAGGGCGGCGGCGTCGCGGAGCGCGACGGCGTACGCGAACGCCTCACCGTGATCGAAGGCACCCTCGGCAAGGCTTTCGGGGTCCTCGGCGGCTACATCGCGGCGAGCCGGGAGCTCTGCGATTTCGTGCGCAGCTTCGCCTCCGGCTTCATTTTTACCACCGCCCTTCCGCCCTTCGTCGCGGCGGGAGCGCTCGCGAGCATCGAGCACGTGCGCGGCGCCGAGGCGCTGCGCGAGCGCCACCGGGAACGTGTGGCCAAGGTGCGCGCCGCGTTCGCCGCCGCCCGCCTCCCGGTGCTCGAGAACCCGAGCCACATCGTGCCGGTGATGGTGCGCGACCCCGTGCTCTGCAAGCGCATCAGCGACGAGCTGCTGGAGCGCGACGCGATCTACGTGCAGCCCATCAACTACCCCACCGTGGCGCGCGGCACCGAGCGCCTGCGTTTCACCCCGACCCCTCTCCACCGCGACGAGGACATCGAACGCCTCGTCGCGGCGCTCGCGCGCATCTGGGCAGAGATAGGCCTCGAGCGCGCCACCTGAGCGCTCTCCTCGACCTCGAGCAGGACGCGCTGCGCTGGTGGGACCAGTACCTCGAGGGCATCGACACCGGGATTGCGGACGAGTCGATGTGCCGGGTATGGATGCAGGAGGGGTTTCCGCCGAAGCCCGCGTACGCTGAGCGTCCCGGGCGCCGGGGGGAATGTCGCGCAGCGCCGTCCAGAGCGTGTCGACACCATCGTAACGCATCGTCGATGAGTGCGAAGACGATGAATCCGGTGATCACGAAGGATTCCGGCACCCCGGCAAGCGCCGGCCAGAGGGCACGCTGCTCGTCGGGCAGGATGTCGAGCCTGGGTACGAAGGTCATCCGGGCGAGGGTCGTGCCGGCAGAGCCGGCACCGGCTCGCAGCCGAGCCGCAGGTGCCAGTATCGCCAG
>CAYFYD010000393.1:0-4369 GCA_964347195.1 uncultured Ectothiorhodospiraceae bacterium | reverse complement strand
GAAAGGCCAACTGGAAGGGCCGCCACCGATAGTCGCCCCCTTCGGTCTCTCCCCCGTCGCTACGCTCGGCCTGGCGCATCTGATCGCGCATCGCCCGGTTGGCCAACCGGAACGACTCGGCCGCGAGTCGGTCGGTGCGCAGCAGCTCGACGCATCGCAGCATGCGCCCGAGGGCAACGGCCATCCTCTCGCAGATGCGGGCCGCGGCGGCTCGCTCGCCGGCGTCCTCGATGCCGGAGGCGATGCGTCGCTGTCCGTCGATCCAGTCGGCGTACCCGGCGGTGAAGCGCGCGAGCTCGTCGTGCACGGGTGCGCCGGAGAGGCGGCCGAGATCGAGGTACCCGCCGTCGCCGCTGGTGTCGAGCGTCATCATCGGCACCTCCGCTTCGGGCATGAACTCGGACCGGATGCGCGGGGTGCGGTCCGGGTCCACGTCCCAGTCCACCGCGGCGCCGTGACCGACGGCATAGATGCGCCGTTCCCTGTACTGGAGCTCGAGCTCCTGTTCTTCCTCGCTGAGCAGGCTCGGGTCGACGCGCGGATACTCCACGAGCTCGCCGGCCTCGACGGCGCACTCGATCCGCGCTTCGAACAGAGACTTCTCCACGCGGCTCGTGGCTCTCTCCCGCCCGAAGAGGTTCGGGTCCAGCTCCTTCCGATTGAACAGGGTGACGGTGAGAATGACGCCGTCCCGATGGGACCGGGCGCGAATGTCGATGCCGGCGCGGCCTTCCCAGATCGGCTCGCTTGGCGCATCGGACCCCGGCCAGGTCAGGACCTGCTCCCCGAGCCCGGTCCTCACGTACCGATGCGGCAGAAAGCGCCCCCTCTCGCCTCGATCTGCGGTGACCGCATAGACGGCGGCGGAGGCGGTGATCGAGAGGCGTGCGTCCCCTCGAACACAGAAGGAGAATCCGACCGACGAGGGCGGCACGTATCGCCGCCGGCGCGCCGGCTGCGCCAGGGTGCGGCCTTCCGATCCATCGCCGGCGAGCGTCTCTTCGTCCTCGTCTTCGAGCAGGGCGGGACCGGCACGTTCCGCATGGTCCGCCGGGGCGGGATCGATGCCGGAGACGTCGGGATCGACGGGATGCAGCACCCCGCTCGGATACCGCTCCAAGGGGGACATGGACAGTTCGCCTTCCCGAGCGGGGCCGACGAGCTGCCGGCGCAGCCAGTCGACGAGCTTCTTTCTGGCTTCGACGTAGGTCACGGACGGGCGGCCGCGAGGGCAGAGCTTTCATTCATGTCCGACCGACCAGAGCCTCGCAAGAGTGAGCGCTTCGAGCCGTGATCGGGATCAAGTGCATGGGAGCCGGCACGAAGTCATCCGCTCGAGCTCCTCATGGCCCTCGCAGGGCAGATCACTTCGTGGGCGTCCTCGATCGCCGCCGGACAGCGTAGCTCCTCGATGCAGAAGCTCTTTCTTCGGTTGACGACGACTTCGCTCGAAACGCTCGGCGATCGACATGACCCCTTGAATTTATTGGACACGGTCAAGAGAACCCATCAGCCCTCATGCCCCTCTTCGGTCCGCGGTGTCGGTGATGCGCGCTCGACCGGTGGAGCGCCGCCTATCCGTCGCACTCGTACTCGATGCCCTCGGCGTCGAGGCACCGGCGGATGACACTGGCGTGCACCGCGAGGCCGGTACTGAGGAACTGGCGCTCCACCTGCCCCGCCGTCCGGCCCGGCCCTCGCGGCCGGGATCCGATCGGGTAATGCCGGGTATGAGACTGGATCCCCCAGACCACCGCGTCGGTGTCGAACACCGGTCCGCCCATCTGCCCGACGAGGCTCGGCGTCGAGGTCTCGATGAACGGGCTCGGGTCGCCGTCCCCGCTCCCCGGCGCCCGGGTGCTGACCACCCTCGTGAACATCCCCTCCAGGGGAAACATCGGCAGCGGCACCGACCCCGGGGGCAGGGTGAACGTCTTCGCCTTCTCGTCGTAGACCGGCTCGATGCGGTGCAGGGGGAAGCCGAGCTTGCACAGGCTCCTCCCCGGCGCACAGTCCCGCGAAGGGTCCTTGAGCACCGGGAACCGAACGACGCTCGCCGGGTCGAAGGGCTCGAGACGCCCGAAGGCGAGGTCCGCCCCGGGCACGGTCCCGGCCTCGACCAGACGGGCACCGTCAACGCCCCACCAGACCGAGTGGTTGCGCACCGAGCCCGCGGCCGGCCTGTCGAAGGTGCGCACCCCCCGCTTGCGAAAGCGCTTGTCCGCCGTGACGTCGTGCTGGAAGTCGATGACGTTACTCCGGTAGCCCCGATGGCGCGCGGCGCTCTCCTGATGCTTGCGCACGATATCGAGCAGGTGGCCCGCGCTGAGGATCCAGCCCTCGCGGTTGAGCACCACGTACGCGCCGATGGCGCTGCTGCACGTGTCCTTCGTGGTGCGGCTGGAGATGACCACTGGCCGCGTGAAACCCGAGGCGACGGCGACCGCCCTGCTGAACACTTCCTGCCCTCGCTCAGTGCCCGAAGCGAGAACGTAGTGTCAAGGTGGCGGATGGATCAAGCCGCTCACCCCTTCATGCCGGGGCTGATTGGTTCTCGGCCGTCCCGGTTCGCCGCCGGACAACGTAGCTCATTGATGCAGAGCCTCTTTCTTCGCTTGACGACGACTTCGCTCGGGACCGGTCATCCCGCTTTACGACCTCGGGCCGCTGCGATGGTGGTCGGTCGCGGTAGTGGACCTGCCAGAGCGCATTCCGGGCCGGCATGGATCGGTAAAGATGAATCACGGGAATCCGACCGGTCCCCTTCGCTCGAAACGCTCGGCGATCGACATGACCCCTCGAATTCATTGGACACGGTCAAGAGACCCCATCAGCCCTGCCCTTCATGCGTCCGAGGCCCGCATCGAGGTCCGCCATCAGGTCTTCCGGATCTTCGAGCCCGATGTGCAGGCGCATAAGGAAAGGCGTCTGCGTCCAGGGCACGACATCCCGGGGGAGCGGCGTGGCGTGCAGCGACACGAGACTCTCGTAGCCGCCCCAGGACGAGCCGATGCGAAACAGCGCGAGGCCGTCGACCATGCGCGCGATCGCCGCCTTGTCCGCGGTGTCGAGCACGACGCCGAAGAGGCTCGCGGCGCCCCCGAAGTCGCGTCGCCAGAGCGCATGGCCGGGGTCGGAGGGCAGGGGAGGGTAGAGCACGCGGCGCACCCCGGGCCGTTCCGCGAGCCAGGTGGCGACCGCGAGCGCGGAGCGCGCCTGGCGCCGGATGCGCACCGACAGGGTGCGCAGACCGCGCAGGGCGAGGTAGCAGTCGTCGGGTCCCGAGACCTCGCCGAAGGCCATCACGGTGTCGGCGAGGTGGCGGTGGAGCGCCTCGTCGGCCACCGTGACGAGACCGATGACGAGGTCGGAGTGCCCGGCGAAGTACTTGGTGCCGGCCTGGATGGAGACGTCGACCCCGTGGGCGAGCGGCTTGAAGAAGAGCGGCGTCGCCCAGGTGTTGTCCATCGCGGTGAGGATGCCCGCGGCCCGGGCCGCGCCCGTGATCGCGGGCACGTCCTGCATCTCGAAGGTGAGCGAGCCGGGGGCCTCGAGGAACACCAGGCGCGTGTTGTCCCGGAAGAGTCCGGCGATGTCCGCTCCGGCGGCGGGGTCGTAGAAGGTCGTCTCGACCCCCCAGCGGGCGAGCACCTCGAGGCAGAAGCGGCGGGTGGGGCCGTACACCGAGTCGGTGACGAGCACGTGGTCTCCCGAGGAGGCGACGGCGCTGAGCGCCATCGTGATGGCGGAGAGCCCCGAGGCGGTGACCACCGTCCTGCCCCCGCCTTCGAGTGCCGCCACGGTCTCCGCGAGCGCCCGAGCGTTGTGGGTCCCGTTCGCCCCGTAGGTGATCGCCCGGTAGGCCCGGCCGTCCTCGAAGCGCCGGAGGTAGCTGTCGATGTCGGGGAAGAGGATCGTCGACGCGCGGTACACCGGCAGGTTGACGGTGCCCTCCGCCTCGACCCGCCCCCGGCCCGCGGATACGAGTCTGGTCTCGTCCTTCATGTCCGACTGGGGATCCATCGCATCGGCCGCCGGGCGCCGTCGCCCGAGCGCACGATGTTAAGGCGTGGCGCCGCCGGTTGGCGACTCGCGGGCGCGATGGCCGGATGGCGGGGTTGTCGGGGCTGGCGGTGATCGCCGCGGCGACTCGTGGGTGCGGGGGCCGGATACCCTGGTGTCGCGTCCCGGAAACACGTATCCACGAGATCGGATTGTCCCGGCCGTCACCCCCGCGAAACGGGTCCCCGACCCCGATGATGTCATTCCCGCGTCCCCTCCCGTCATTCCCGCGAACCAGCCCATCCATGCCGAGCACCGAAGCCACAGAAACCCGGGAAGAACCCACAAAGAACGGCACAGAGACCTG
>CAYFYD010000392.1:0-4370 GCA_964347195.1 uncultured Ectothiorhodospiraceae bacterium | reverse complement strand
TCGCCTGATTCCAGTACTTCGAACCCCGCAACTCGACTTCTGAATGGTCCTGAGTCGGCGACCGCAGAGCGGAAAGCGATATAGACTTGCCGCGGGCGTGCCCACGGCGGGCGCGGTCGATGCAGGGCTCGACTCGGGGGCGAAGCATGTCGAACGTCTACGAACGGCTCGGAGTGCCGACGATCATCAACGCGAAGGGCACCGCGACCCGGGTGAGCGGCGCCCCGATGCCGCCGGAGGTGGCGGCCGCGATGCAGGAGGCCACCCAGCACTGCGTCGACATGGCGGAGCTCCAGGGCCGGGCGAGCGAGATCATCGCGGAGGCGACGGGGGCCGAGGCGGGCATGGTGACCGCGGGCGCCTCGGCGGGGCTGCTCCTCGGCGCCGCCGCGTGCCTCGCCGGACTGGACCCCGCCCGCATGAACCGCCTCCCCGACACCGCCGGGATGCGCGACGAGGCGGTGGTGGTGCGCAGCCAGCGCAACTTCTACGACCATGCGGTGCGCGCGGCCGGCGCGCGCCTCGTCGAGGTGGGGCTGCCCGACCGCTTCAGCGGGGCCGGAGTGCGCGACGCGGAGGCCTGGGAGATCGACGACGCCATCGGGGAGCGTACCGCCTGCGTGTTCTACGTCGCCCAACCGAGCTCCCGGCCCGCGCTCGCCGCCGTGGCGGAGGTCGCGCACGCGAAAGGAGTGCCGGTGCTCGTAGACGCCGCGTCTCAGCTTCCCCCCACCCGGAACCTGCGCCGCTTCCTGGAGGAAGGCGCCGACCTCGTCTCCATCAGCGGCGGCAAGGCGATCCTCGGGCCGCAGGGGAGCGGCATCCTGTGCGGGCGGCGGGACCTCGTCGCCTCCGCCCTGCTCCAGAACCTCGACCAGGACCTCTTCTTCGAGCAGTGGCGCCCCCCGCCCGCGCTCTTTGCCGGTCTCAACCTCCGTGGCCTGCCCCAGCACGGGATCGGACGCTCCTGCAAGGTGGGCAAGGAGCAGATCGTGGCCCTGCTCGCCGCGCTCGGGCTCTTCGTCGGGGAGGACATCGCGGCGCGCAACCGGCGATGCCTCGCCCGCCTGAAGGAGGTCGAGACCCATCTCGAGCCCGGGATCGGACGCGGGGTGCGCATCGAGGAGAGCGCGAACGGAGAAGAGCCCTGTCTCGTGCTCGAGGTCGCGCCGTGCCCGCACGGTCCCTCCGCCTTCGATCTCGTCATCGCGCTCCAGGACGGCTCGCCCGCCATCCACGTCGATCCCTCGTTCGTGGACGATGGGCGGGTGGTCATGCGGGCGCTCTGTCTGAAGGAGGGCGATACGCGCGTCATCGCGCGACGAGTGAACGAAGTGTTGGCCCGAGGCGGTACACCTTAGCCTCGTGTCCGCCAGTCTCGTGCAGAATGACGAGGCGTCGTGCGTGAGTCGTGGATTCCCGCCCCCGCTTTCGCCGGGGGCAGGCTTTGCGCGGGAATGACGGGATGTCGGGAATGACCGGGAGTATCGTGTTCCGTGTGGTCTTCGTCATTCCCGCGCATGGCTGCTCCGCAATCCGCATCGGTGTTCGGCCACCGATGGTGGACTCCCGCTCCCCGATCGGGGTCGGGGACAGGCCTCGCGGGAACGACGGAGCGCGTGTACGAGAGTGATGGAAAACATGCCGGACGCCACCGTCCGTAATCTCCGCGGAGCTTGTTCCCGACCCCGATCGGGGAGCGGGAGTCCGGAGACCCTGGTTCCGGTTGCGCCGGGTTGGGTGAGGCTCGTTTCCGGAGTGGAACGGCCCCGAAGGTGAGCGCACGCCCGGGAGCCGGCTGAGCGCGCCCGGCGCCGCCCGCGGAAGGCCCGGTGAGGCGCTACGAGAGCAGGGTGTCGATCCGGCTCGGCCCGGCCGGCTTCTCCGTGGGCTGGCCGATCGCCTTCGCCGGTCTCTTCTTCTTCTCCACCTTCAGCCGGGCGGTGCTCGTGTCGGTGCTCCCGCTCGAGGCGCACGAGCTGCTCGGCGACGCTCAGGCGGTGAGCGTGCTCTACTTCTTCGCGGCGGTGCTCGGCATCGCGACCAGCATCTCGGTGCCGATGCTGCTGCACCGCCTCGGTGCCAGCCTCACTTTCTACTCCGGCGCGCTGGCGATGGCCGTCTCCACGGTGCTGCTCGGGAGCGGGACGCCCCTGCTCTTCGTCGCCGGCCTCGCAGTCCACTTCATGGCCGTGGCAGCAACCGACGTACCCCTCAACGCGTACCTGCTCAACGAGACCCCCCGGCGGGAGCTCTCGCGCTTCGAGCCGCTGCGCATCCTCTACACGGTGTTCGCGTTCGCGGTCGGTCCGTGGCTCGGCGTGTATCTGGAGAGCCGCGTCGACCAGACGCTGCCCTACGCGCTCGGGGGGGCGGCCGCGCTGTTCTCCGTACTCTACCTCCGGTGGCTCGGGCTCCATCGAGTGGAGCTCCGGCGGGACTCCGCGCGTCCCGTCAACCCCTTCCGGCACGTGCGCCGCTTCGTGGGCCAGCCCCGCATGCGTCTCGCCTGGACCCTCGCGCTCGCTCGCGCCGCCTGGTGGATGAGCTTCGTGATCTATACCCCGATATACGCCAAGGTCTCGGGGCTCGGGGAGCTCGCGGGGGCGGCCACCGTCTCCATCGGCACCGCCTGGGTGCTGAGCGTGACCTGGTGGGGAAAGATCGGACGGCGCTACGGTCTGCGGCGTCTGTTCACCGGCGGCTTTCTCGCCACCTCGGCGATCAGCGTGCTCGTCGGGCTGTGCGCCGGCTGGCCCTGGGTGGCGTTGACCCTGCTGGTGTGGAATGCGCTCGCCGCCACCGTCCTCGACGGAGGCGGCAACGTGCCTTTCCTGCGCGCGGTGCATCCCTTCGAACGGGCCGAAATGAGCGGTGTGTACCTCACCTACCGGGACATCGCGCAGCTCGGGGCGCCGGGTCTCTTCGCCCTCCTTCTCGGGGTGTTCCCGTTGCCCGTGGTGTTCTTCGCGGCCGGGGGATGGATGCTCGGGGTGGCCTGCCTCTGTCGCTATATTCCGAGGCGCATGTAGGACCGGCGCCGGTCGGGACGGGACGCCCCGCGTGGCCCGGACGCCCGATCGCCCGGTATCAACCCCTATCGAGGAGTCCGGGCAGGGGCATTTCATGTTGCAATCCGGCCGCGCATCGCGGACTGCGGTTGACGGTGCCGGGCAGATTGGGGCGGCTCGGGAACACGAACGAGGGGGAATCGGCACGCCAATCGCGCGTGGAGGGCGCGTCGCCGGCGCGACTCCGGCCCGCATGAAACGGCACCGGAAGTCCGGGCTACAGCAGCTCCCGGAAGCGCTCGATCGCCGCGATGTGTTCGGCCGGGCCTCCGATCCCCACTTTCATGCCGTCGAAGTAGAGGTGGGTGGCGCCGAGCGCGCGCCAGTCCTCGACGTCCCGGGCGAGGCCGTCCCAGTCCTGGCCGTGCAGATCGACCACCGGCACGATGGCGCAGGGCTCGCCGTCCCGTCCCTCCGCCGACAGATAGCCCCGCAGGCGTTCGAGTGGCGCCGCGTTGTCGCCGGGCTTCCCCATCGGCAGCCAGCCTTCGCCGATGCGCGCGGCGCGGCGCAGCACCGGCTCCGCCGCCCCGCCGATCCAGACCGGGATCGGGCGCTGCACGGGGAGGGGATTGATGCCGGCGGCGGGTACCCGGTGCCACTTCCCGTCGAAGTCCACCGATTCCTGCGTCCACAGCCGGCGCATGACCTCGATCTGCTCCTCGCTGCGGCGCCCGCGGTCGCGGAAGCTCTGGCCGAGCGCCTCGAACTCGACGTCGTTCCATCCCACCCCGATGCCGAGCGTCATCCGTCCGCCGCTCAGCACGTCCACCTCGGCCGCCTGCTTGGCGACGAGTGCGGTCTGGCGCTGGGGGAGGATCAGTATGCCGGTGACGAAGCGGATGCGTTCGGTGACCGCGGCGAGGTGACCGAAGAGCACGAAGGGCTCGTGGAACATGTCTTCGAGCTGGTACCAGCCCGACCAGCCCGGGCGCACCGAGGTATCGGCGCCGAGCACGTGGTCGTAGGCCATCAGGCCGTCGAATCCGAGCCCTTCGGCGGCCTGGGCGAAGTCGCGGCACCCGACGGGGTCGGCGCCGATCTCTATCTGGGGGAAGACCACTCCGTAGTGCATGGCTCGATCGTCCCTCGGCGAGCGGCGGGGAGGCGCGGCAGTGTAGCCCGCACTACCCCCATCCTCCTACTGCGCACCCCGGTCCGCGCTCGCTGCGAAGGCTCGGAAGAGCTGCGGGCCGGCGCGGGCCGGCGGGCCTGTCGCCGGGCGGGCCCGCGGGAACGGGACCGTTCAGAAGTCGAGTTGCGGGGTTCGAAGTACTGGAATCAGGCGATGGATTCCCG
>CAYFYD010000391.1:0-4388 GCA_964347195.1 uncultured Ectothiorhodospiraceae bacterium | reverse complement strand
CTGTGAAGTCGCCTATCGGTTGGATCGAGGGACAGGTGAGCCTGGCGGGGCCGCATCAGCCGATCTCGTCCCCATCCCCCTCGTCGCCGGCCACTTCACGGACATTTGCGTTCGTAACCTGCCAGCGCTGTCCGACCCGATCGAGGTCGCCGGTGACAATCACCGGATTGCGCGCTTCATGGGCACGGATCGCCACCGAGTAGTTGCTCTGATCCAGCATCGCGCCGACCGACTGGCTCCTTCCATTGATATCCACCTTGAAAGTCACTTGCCCATCAAAGCTCTGCTCGTCCCGTCTCAATCTGTGGACGATGCCGAACAATATGACGTCCGGTTCAGGTTTCTTGGCACGTAATGCACGCGCGGCTTCCTTGAAGGTGCCGGCATCGCTCTCCGAGAACGAGATGCATCGCCGATTTTCCGGCGTTGGCCGGGTCTTGGCCCAGCTCACGCTGACTTCGAGTCTGTTGGATTGAGCGGTCAATCCGGCGAGCGCTTCACAGAGATTCGCACTCACGCCGCGCGCGACTGCCGCCTCGAACGCCGCTGTTCCGTCCCCTGAATGAGCGAGTTCGGCGGCATCGCGAGATGCCTCGAGTGCCTGGACAAGGCGACGGGTTACCTGTCGCTCATGGGGCTCATCGCCGAATCTCGTCCAGGCTTCATTGCACACCATCTGGAGCACGGGGGGCACCGGAGCCATCAGCTTGACGGCAAAGCTCCCATGCTCCGTCTGCCCGAGCCGAACTCTCTTCATGTACCCGATCGCTTTCAGGTTGGCTCCGGCGCGATAGGTCGGCTGTGGCGTCGTCGTGGCGCACGCCGCCGCCAGAAGCATTTTCCGAGCCTGCGATACCAGCTCGATGCCTTCATCCAGAAGGAGGGAGCCGTCGCTCTCCCTTCCGATCATGCGAACCCCGACGACATCGCAGTCTGCGCCGACGAGATCACGATAGACAGCAAGTTCTTCCTGCCTGGTCACTTCGCCGAAGACACCTATGAGGCGAGAGACTACTGATGCATAGTCTGCAAGACGGTCGGTCCGTGGTAACAGGATCTCGGGTCGATCCTTGGCAATGTATATGTCTGCATGCTTTCCATACGCGCCGCTCTTCGTCCAACCTTCGCCGCGGGCATAGGCGGCAAGAGCTACCGGGGAGATCGACCGCAACGCTCCGGTATCCAGAATCCGTGCTTTCATGAAAGGACTCCCCTTCTGGCTCGCTCCATGAGCTTCGTCAACCATTCGATATCGAACCGATTCTTTTTGCTGATCGATACCGTCACCGTTTCAGTGTTTGTAGTTTCGGGAAATCCCAAGATATCCGCCCAGTAGGCGCAACGTCTCATCACGAGCTTCCTGGTGGACATGTTGACCCATCGTCTCTCGTCCTTGGGGAGGTCGAGGACGACGAGAATCCGTGGGACGAGCGCTGGCTGACGGAGCAGGTCGTAGTTGCGGCGGCGAAGCGGGTAGCGAAACTGATCTTCCCCGCCTTGGTCCAGTCGAGTGGTGGCCTTGAGCTGAACATCGAGGCTTGGGCGCATCAACCCGCCTGCCCGTACCTGAAAATCGACTCCGTCACGGTCGAAGTCCTGCACCGCGAGCGTGTAGCCTGCGCCCGCAGCTACCGCCGCGACGTAGGCACGTGACAATGCCTCTTGTCGGTCAGTCGAGGTGAGAACTACGTCGCTCACGTCTCGACTCTCTCGAGAAGCTGGGTCAATATATTCTTTAAATACAAATGCTTAAACGCCGGGCAGAGCGAGTGATTGATGCCCCTCTCGAAGCAACAACCAGGATATGCAAACCACTGTCGACGAAAGACCCCGACCTCCCCGAAGCCGCGACGGGACGCTGTGAGACCCGGACTCAGTGTCCCCGGCGCCACGCGTGGAAGCGCGCAGCAAAGCGCAGCAGGCGCTCGGGCGCGTGCGCGCGCCGCCAGGCTCCCGCCGCGAAGCGGTTCGCCTCGCTCAGGGTGGGGTAGGTGTGGATGGTGCCGAGGATCTTGTTCAGGCCACGGCGATGACGCATCGCGCTCACGAATTCGGTGAGCAGCTCCGCGGCGCTCTCCCCAGCGACGGTCGCCCCGAGGACGCGGTCCTTTCCCGGTGCGGTGAGCACTTTCACCCAGCCCTCGGGCGCTTCGTCGGCGATGGCCCGGTCGAGCTCGGAAAGGGGGTAGCGGGTGACCTCGAACTCGATGCCACGCTCGCCCGCCTCCCGCTCGTTGACGCCCACCCGGGCCACCTCGGGGTCGGTGAAGGTCGCCCGGGGAATCACCGAGTAGTCGACGGGGAATCTCCACAGCGAGCCGAAGAGCGCGTTCACGGTCGCGTACCAGGCCTGGTGGGATGCGACGTGGGTGAACTGGTAGGGGCCGGCCACGTCGCCGCAGGCATAGACGTTGGGGCACGCGGTCTGGAGGTACTCGTTGACTTCCACGCTGCGGTCCGGGGCGACCCCGATCCCGAGCCCCTCGAGCCCGAAGCCGGCGACCCGGGGCCGGCGACCGAGCGCCACCAGGATCTCGTCGAAGGGAAGCGCGACTTCCTTCCCCCCGTGCTCGCAGATCAGGAGATGCGCTCCCCCGTTTTGCGCCTCGACGCGCTTTGCGGCGTGGCCCACCCGGACGTCGATGCCCTCCTCGCGAAAGCGGCGGGCGATGAGGTCCGAGACCTCGTCGTCCTCGCGGGCGAGGAGGCGCGGAAGCATCTCCACCTGGGTGACCCGGCTGCCGAGACGGGCGAAGCACTGCGCGAGCTCGCAGCCGATCGGGCCACCGCCGAGCACCAGCAGGCTCTCGGGAAGGGTGCGCAGGTCCCAGATCGTGTCCGAAGTGCGGTAGGCGGTGCGGTCGAGGCCGGGAATGGGTGGCACCAGGGGCTCGGCGCCGGTGGCGACGACGATGCTGCGGGTGCTCAGGGTCCTGCCGTCCACTTCGACACTGTACGGTGACCGGAGGATGGCCTCGCCCTTGATGCACTCCACCCCGAGACCCCGGTAGCGCTCCGGGGAGTCGTGCGGCTCGATGGTGCGGATCACCCGCCGCACCCGCTCCATCACTTGCGCGAAGTCCACTTCCGCGCTCGCCCGGCGGATCCCGTAGGCCTCGGCATTCCGGATCTGCGCGAGCAGCCGCGTAGTGCGGATCAGCGCCTTGGAGGGCACGCAGCCGGTGTTCAGGCAGTCGCCCCCCATGCGGTCGCGCTCCACCAGCGCCACCCGGGCGCGAAGCGCGGCTCCGATGAGCGAGCTGACGAGACCCGCGGAGCCCGCGCCCCCCACCACCAGATCCCAGTCGAAGCGTCGCGGCTTCGGCCACCTGCCGAGCGCCCGGCGCGCCTTGACCACCTCGAGCACCCGGCGCGCCACCCAGGGAAAGACGCCGAGGAGTACGAAGGAGCCGATGAGGGCGGGGGACAGAATGCCGTCCAGCGACTCGAGGCGCGCCAACTGGGTCCCCGCGTTCACGTAGACCGCGGTCCCCGCCAGCATCCCGACCTGGCTCACCCAGGCGTAGGTGAAGGTGCGGATCGGAGTCAGGGACATCGCGAGGTTGACGACGAAGAAGGGGAAGATCGGCACCAGGCGCAGGGTGAAGAGGTAGAAGGCGCCGTCCTTCTCGACGCCGCGGTTCAGCGCGCCCAGGCTGTCGCCGAAACGGGCCAGCACCAGGTCCCGCAGCAGGAAGCGGGCGACGAGAAAGGCGATGGTGGCGCCCGCGGTGGCCGCGAAGGAACAGAGCACCGTCCCGAGCACGAGGCCGAAGATGGCCCCCCCGAGCAGGGTCAGGAGCGCGGCGGCGGGCAGCGAGAGCGCGGTGAGCGTCACATACACCACGAAGAAGATCGCGGCGCTCGCGACCGGGTGGGCAGTGTACCAGGCCTCGATGCGCGCCTGCTGGGACTTGAGGTAGGAGAGGTTGAGGTAGTCGCCGAGATCGAAGAAGAAGAACGCGAAGACGGCGGCCGCGAGCACGAGGACCAGCGCCCCCCTGCTCCCGGTCGTGCGCAGCGCGCCAGCCAAGGCCTCGGCTCGGGACGGCTAGCGAGTGGGAGCGCGCGCCGCCGGAGCCGCGCGCCCGGACCCGGACACACACCCCGGGGCACCCGCCGACTCGCACTTCCCACCGGCCGGGCGGGCGGGCGGCCCGCGCCGGGGGAATGCGAAAGGCGCCCGGCCCGCGCGGCGGCGAATCGCTTCGAATCCGTACTGCGCCATGCCGTCCCGCGCCCGCCGGGGCCTTCGATCGCCGGAGCGACAAACCATACTGCAAACGCGGCGCGCAGGCGAACCGGACCGGCGGCGCGACAGGACGCTTCAAACCCGGGCTTCGGGGGTCGCTGACCGGAATGGATTCCCGCTTTCGCGGGAATGACGG
>CAYFYD010000390.1:0-4418 GCA_964347195.1 uncultured Ectothiorhodospiraceae bacterium | reverse complement strand
CTCCGCAACCCGCACTCTCGTCATTCCCGCGGAAGCGGGAATCCATCTGGATCAACGAACTGGTCAACGAATCCCGAAACTCGAGTCAGAACGCAGCGTTCCTCGGGGTGCGCGGGAAGGGGATCGCGTCGCGCACGTTGCGCATCCCGGTGATGTAGCTGATGGCGCGCTCGAGGCCGAGCCCGAAGCCGACGTGGGGCACGCTGCCGTAGCGGCGGAGGTCCCGGTACCACCACAGCTCCTCGCTCAGGCCCTTCTCTTCCAGGCGCCGGTCGAGGACTTCGAGGCGCTCCTCGCGCGCGCTGCCTCCGATGATCTCGCCCATCCCCGGCACGAGCACGTCCATCGCCCCCACCGTCTCGCCGTCGTCGTTGAGGCGCATGTAGAAAGCCTTGATGTCCCTGGGCCAGTCGGTCACCACCACCGGAACGCCGAAGTGCTGCTCGGTGAGATAGCGCTCGTGCTCCGATTGCAGGTCCGAGCCCCAGCGCACCGGGAACTCGAAACGCTGCCCGGCCCGCGCGAGGATGTCGATCGCCTCGCCGTAGCCGATGCGCTCGAAGCGCGAGCCGACCACCCCTTCGAGCTTGCCGATGATCCCCTTCTCCACGCGATCGTCGAAGAAGGCCATCTCCTGCGGACACTGATCCAGCACCGCGCCGACGATCGCCTTGAGGAAGGACTCGGCGAGATCGACGTTGTCGCTCAGCTCGGCGAACGCGAGCTCAGGCTCGATCATCCAGAACTCCGCGAGGTGCCGGCTGGTGTTGGAGTTCTCGGCCCGGAAGGTGGGGCCGAAGGTGTAGACCCGGGACAGGGCGTGACAGTAGCACTCCACGTTGAGCTGTCCAGAGACGGTGAGGAAGGCTTCCCGGCCGAAGAAGTCGCGGCTGAAGTCCACGTCGCCCGACGTGTCCCGGGGCAGGTTCCGCGGGTCGAGGGTGGTGACCCGGAACAGCTCGCCCGCCCCTTCACAGTCGCTCGCGGTGATGAGGGGCGTGTTGATCCACACGAAACCCTGCCCGGTGAGATACGCGTGCACCGCCCCCGAGATCGCGTGGCGCACCCGTGCGATCGCGCCGATGGTGCTCGTGCGCGGCCTCAGATGGGCGACTTCCCGCAGGTGCTCGAAGGTGTGGCGCTTGGCCGGCACCGGGTAGGTCTCCGGATCGTCGACCCAGCCGACCACCTCCACCGACTCGGCCTGGAGCTCGCGGCTCTGGCCCCGTCCCGGTGATTCGACCACCCGGCCGGTCACCGCGACCGCGCATCCGGTGGTGAGATGGCGAACCTCGGATTCGTAGTTCGCGAGCCGCGCATCGGCCACCACCTGGAGCGCGGGCATGCAGGAGCCGTCGTGCACCTGGATGAAGGAGAAGCCATGCCGGGAATCACGCCGGGTGCGCACCCAGCCCTTGACCCGCACCGGGCCGCCGGCGGGCGCGGCGCCTTCGAGGAGCTCCCGGACTCTCGCATCGTGCATCTTCGCACCCCGTGTGCTTCCGGTCTTCACCTTGTCCACGATCAGATCGAGCGGTGCGCCACCGCGAACGACTTCGCCACCTTGGACGGAGACCATGACCTGGTCCGGCGCGAACCGCTTATCCGTTTGTTCCCGAACACGCTCGTTCCAGATGGCCTGCAGCAAGACCCGTAACTGCTCCTTTGCAAAGTCGGGAAGCGACTCGAATCCCAGCCAACGAGCCGCGACTTCCTCGGCACGCGCGAACAAGGCCGCCTTGTAGTAGAGCGAGACCGCGCTCACAGCCGAGACACCGAGGGTTCGGGCCTTCGAGATATCCAGACCCGCGAGAGCCTCGTCCTCGGCGTCGGCCGCCCGGGCGTACAAGGTCAGCGCATCTTCACGTCGGCCTTCGCGCAGCGCGGCTTGTGCTTGCGAAGCGAGTCGCTCGCTGACCCCGTGGTGTTCCAGCCAGGACATCGGGCGGCCGTGAGCCAACCGCGTAGTCAACGTCAGAGGTCGGCCAGCATGATCAGACGCGCCTTGAAGCCGACTACTCCCGCTAGAGCAGGAAGATTGCTGTTCCCCTTCGAGGCTTGGGCCGACTTGGCCCGGAGGCGCTGACTGATCGTGCTCTCCGGTCCGCGATCGACACCGGACACCTCCAGGCGCAAGCAATCCTCGAGGTCGTCCGGTGATTTGCTTCTGGGGGCGAGGTAGTAGTCCGCGCCAGTCATGGCCTCCGCCCTGCGTACGGCGACGAAGTCGTCGATGAGATCAACCGCCGCGAGTGCGCAGGTACAGGCGCCAGCCTCCGTCGCATCGGTTTCGTTCGCCCACGCGCCGCGCGTCCGCTCATCGGGAGGTTGCCATTGGACGACCACCGCCGACCGCGAACCGCTCCTGTCCAGATTGAAGTCCGTGGGAGACCGATGATGCCGATCCAGGCATACACGTGCGGCCTCGGTATGCGAGTCCGCAATGGCCTTCGTCAGTCCGAAGTGGCGCTGCTCCATGTTGTGAATGGGCAAGGTCGGTTTGATCGCCAAACGATCCCCCCAAGACACCGGTGCCTGATGATTGGGGCGGCGGGCTGCTGCGACCTGTCCCCCGCACGGGCAAGCACTGTAGCGGAGCCCATCGGTTGCGACAACTTGCGGCCACCGGGCCTTGACTGCGCACCCCATGACCGTGCACTGAGCCGGGCCGGCAATCCGAGATGTCCATCCGGGGCGCCCGACCGATCCTTGAATTGGAATCGGCTGGCGAAGATGGCGCTCTCCTCGATCTCCGGGAAGCTCCCGGACTCTCGCATCGTGCATCATCGCACCCCGTGTGCTTCGGGCGCGGGTGCGCCCGCCTGGTGAACCCGGGGCGATCCGCGAAGAGGCTTCGCCCCGCCGGGTGACGGGATTGTAATGTGCGCAACGGGGGCCGGGGCTCGGCCGGCCGCTCCCGGCGCGTCCCGAGGTCATGTCTCACGAGTACGATCACGGTCCAGCGGGGCCGCAGAGTATGTATGTCTCTGTTTCCGAAGACTTCCGGGCTCGTCGGGACGCCGGAATTGCGGCAAGCTGTTCGTGAGGCAACACACTGGCGATCGCGCGGGAGAGAACGATATGAGCAGACTCGAGGGAAAAGTCGCCATCGTCACCGGAGGCACCCGGGGCATCGGGCGCGCGATCGCCCGCCGCTTCGTACACGAAGGCGCCCGTGTCGTCACGAGCGCCCGCCACGCGCCGGAGGAGGCGCCGGGAGACGAGGGCCCGGACTTCGTGCGCGGCGACGTCGGGAGGGAGGCCGATGTGCGCGCGATCTTCGCGCACACCCTGCGTCGCTTCGGGCGTCTGGACGTGCTCGTCAACAACGCCGCGGTCCAGATCGAGAAGGACATCGAGCACACCAGCGAGGCCGAGTGGGACGCGCTCATGGCCGTCAACCTCAAGGGCGTGTTCCTGTGCTGCCGGGAAGCGCTGGCCCCGATGCGCGCCGCGGGCGGGGGCTCGATCGTCAACATCGGCTCCTATGATGGATTCGTGGCGGACCCGGGGCTCGCCGCCTACTGTGCCTCCAAGGGCGGGGTGCACGCGCTCAGCCGCGCGATCGCGGTGGATCACGGCAGGGACGGCATCCGTTGCAACGTCGTCTGCCCGGGCTGGATCCGTACCGAGATGATGGACGCCTACCTGCGCTCCCTGTCCCCGGGCGCCGAGCGGGCCATCGTCGGCCAGCACCTGCTCGGCCGCCTCGGGCGCCCGGAGGACATCGCGAGCCTCGCGCTGTGGCTGGCGAGCGACGAGTCGGCCTTCGCCACCGGCCAGCTCTACGTCCACGACGGCGGCCTCACCGCGCACGCCCCCTACCCGGGCTGAGGGGCGGGCGGCGCCGGGACAGATCCACGACGCTCCGGAAGGACCTGCGGTGCTGAATCGCCTTGGTCAGCAGCACGACACCCCCTCACCGAACATCGACTGCGCGCATGCGTCAATCCGGACGACACCCCGGCTCGCCGAAGAGTCGAGTCCCGCCATGCCGCCCAGGCCCGCCGGATGCAGATCATCGGGACGTCGTAGCGTTCCAGCGCGGTATCGGCGGTGAGCAGCGTCAGACCTTCCGCTCGGGCCTGGACCACCAGCAAGCGATCGAAGGGGTCTCGATGGTGTGGCGGCAGCGCGGCGACGGAGAGCGCGTGGGCAGGCGTGATCGCAAGCCCTTGTACCCGGCTGAGACGCATGCGTTCCGGGACGTAGATTGCCGGGGGCTCGGGAAGCGGAAGCTTCCCGAGAGCATACTTGATCGCGATTTCCCAAGCGCTCGCTGCGGAGAGGTACCTCTATGAGGACGGATCGGCGAGTGTTTCCAGAAGATCGGCCCCGAAGCGCCTGGAGTCGGTGTGAAGCCAGAGCCGGCAGTGTGTATCGAGGAGAAACCTCACGTTCTGTGCGCAACGCGGCCT
>CAYFYD010000389.1:0-4424 GCA_964347195.1 uncultured Ectothiorhodospiraceae bacterium | reverse complement strand
AATCCCGAAGCTCGGAGTCTGAAGCCGTCAAGCCGACTTTTGAAGAGCCCTGGCGGGATTTTCCAGCTTGGTTGCGCCGGGGTGCTGTGCGAAGCTGCCGGGTCCCGCGGCAACGCAGGCCGGCAACGGAGCCCATGCCCATGCCCGATCATCGTCACGGCGGACGGATCCTCGTCGATCAGCTCGCCGTCCAGGGCTGCGACACCGTCTTCTGCGTACCGGGTGAGAGCTACCTCGCGGCCCTCGACGGCCTCTTCGACCACCCCTCGATCCGCACCGTCGTGGCCCGACACGAGGGGGCGGCGGCGATGATGGCGGAGGCCCACGGCAAGCTGAGCGGGCGGCCCGGCGTGTGCTTCGTCACCCGGGCTCCGGGCACCGCCAACGCCTGCGCCGGCCTGCACGTCGCGCACCAGGACTCGACCCCGATGATCCTCTTCATCGGCCAGGTCGGGCGCGACGCGCTCGACCGCGACACCTTCCAGGAAGTCGACTATCGGCGCTTTCTCGGCCCCCTCACGAAGTGGGTGGCGCAGATCGACCTGACCGAGCGCATTCCGGAGTACCTGAGCCACGCCTGGCACGTCGCGAAGGCCGGCCGGCCGGGGCCGGTGGCCCTCGCCCTCCCCGAGGACATGCTCTCGGCGCGGGCCGCGGTCGCGGACGGCCGGCCCGCGGCCGAGGTCTCGCCCAGGGCTGCGGGGGAAGACATGCGCCGCGTCGCACAGATGCTCGAACGGAGCACGCGGCCGCTGCTCGTGGTGGGCGGACCGGGCTGGAGCCCGGAGACCGCGGAGCGGGTCGCAGCCTTCGCCGAGCGCCTCGCGCTTCCGGTCGCGGCGGCGTTGCGCCGTCAGGACTACGTCGACAACCGCCGCCCCTGCTACGCCGGCGACCTCGGCATCGACGTCAACCCCGCGCTCGCGCAACGGGTCAGGGACTGCGACCTCCTCCTCGGCCTCGGCACCCGCCTGGGCGGATTCACCACGCAAGGCTACCGCCTCCTCGAGGTGCCCAACCCGCGCCAGCGCCTCGTGCAAGTCCACCCGGGCAGCGAGGAGCCGGGGCGGGTGTACCGGCCCGACCTCGCCGTCAACGCCTCGACCGCTTCGTTCGCGGCACGCCTCGTCGAGATCGAGGGGATCGACCCCGGGCCCTGGCGCGACTGGTCACGGGCGGCGCGTATCGACTACGAGCGCTGGACGGAGCCGGCCGAGACGCCGGGCGCGGTGAAGCTCGAGTCCGTGCTCTGCCACCTGCGCGGGGTGCTGCCCGAGGACGCCATCGTCACCAACGGCGCGGGAAACTACAGCGCCTTCGTGCAACGCTACTATCGCTACCGGGCCTACCCCTCCCAGCTCGCGCCCACCAGCGGCTCCATGGGCTACGGCCTCCCTGCCGCCATCGCGGCGAAGCTCGCCTTCCCCGCGCGCGCCGTGGTGTGCTTCGCCGGCGACGGTTGCTTCCAGATGACCGGCCAGGAGCTCGGCACCGCGGTGCAGCAGCGCCTCGCGATCGTCGTGGTCGTCGCCAACAACTCCCTCTACGGAAGCATCCGCATGCACCAGGAAGTGCACTACCCCGGGCGCGTCATCGCCTCGGAGCTCCACAACCCAGACTTCGCCGCGCTGGCGCGCAGCTTCGGCGCCCATGGAGAGACGGTGACGAGGACCCGGGACTTCCCGGCCGCATTCGAGCGGGCGTTGAACGCGGGCCGGGCGGCGCTCATCGAGCTTCGCACCGACCCCGAGGCGATCACGCCGACCCGGACCCTCCATGGCCTTCGCCGGCCTTCGAAACTGCCATGATCGGGGCGGCACGCACACCCCGCCGGTGATGTAAGATGCCTCGTGCGTCAGTGTGCGGAGAAGCTGGCCCCGGGCCACATTGCGGGGCAGCCCACACCGCCCACCTTCGCCGCATCGGCGCCTCATCATCAATGACGACGGACCGCATCCGCCGCCCGGCAGGTGCCTCTGCGCGAAGCATCACGTTTCTTGCGCAGCAAACGTGCGGCGGGGGCCGCCGGTCGCCCATGACGCCCGAGTGCGCCCACCGGCATGCGAGGCGACCCGAGGAGGTCCTCGTCACCGACACTCGCGGCACCAGGCATGGCGCGGTCGCCGACCACGACGTGGAAGACGTGCGCGTGCCGATGATCGTCCGGGTCGGGAAGCGAATCGCCGGTCCTGCGGCAAGATCAGGACCCTTCAGGACTTACACCCTCTCCAGGCTCCAGAGGGTCACCGCCTCGGGGCGACGCAGGAACACGCCGCCTCCGATCGGGACGAAATCACGCCGGAGCTCCCGGCGATACCAGCGCGTGCTGCGCAGACAGACCGCATCGTCGGTCCGGGTGCGGTCGCAGCTCTCCTCCCAGTCCTCGCGCGTGAGCGCACCGAAGTAGAGCGCGCCCCGGCACAGCGCGGCGAGGTTGGCGATCGCGGCCCGGGCATCGGCGTGCCCCAGATACTGGAGGACGTCGTTGCAGATCACGAGGTCGAAGGGCTCTTCCGCCCGGTAGTCGAGCACCGAAGCCCGGATCCATCCGTACTCCCGGCAGAGGTAGTCGCTCACCTCGACACCGGTGCAGTGCGCCGCCGGATACGCGATCTGCACCCCGGCCAGCGTGCGGCCGAGGCCGCAGCCGATGTCGAGGACGCGCGATACCGCAAGCCCGATGTGGGCGAGATAGCTCGTGATGAACGCGGCGCGGCGCAAGGCGTCCTCGGGCGTCTCCGCCCGGGTGCGGGCACTGCGGTAGAAGCGCTCGTAGTAGGCCTCGTCGAAGACTTGGCGGACCGTCCGGTCGCTCATCCTCCCCCGGCTCGCGTGTGCGCCGGACAGGGCGGACAGGACCGCCCCCTCAACCGGACCAGAGCCCCTCCCGGCGCAGGTCGTCCATGGTCTCCACGATGCTCTCGCGCAGCACGCCGACCAGCTCGTCGACCTGCCGCCTCGTCATGGTGAGCGGCGGCGAGAGCACGTTGAGATGGGCGATGGGACGCACGATGAGGCCGCGCTTCTGGGCGTGGGCCGCGATGCGGTTGCCCACCGCCGCTTCGTCGGGAAGCAGCGCCCTGGTCTCGCGGTCGGCGACGTTCTCCACGCACATCATGAAGCACTTGCCGCGCACGTCGCCGACGATCGGCAGGTCCCGCAGGGTGGCGAGCCGCTCTTCGAGGTAGGGGCCGACCTCGAGCACATGCGCGCAGATGTCGTCGCGCTCCATGATCTCGATGTTCTTGAGCCCCGCGGCGCAGCACACCGGGTGGCCCGAATAGGTGAAGCCGTGCGTGAACAGCGCGCCCTCGGCCTGCGGCATGCTGATCACGTCGTAGATGGCGTCGGAGAGGATGGTCGCCGACAGGGGGAGGTATCCCGAGCTCACGCCCTTGGCGCAGGTGATGATGTCGGGCACGAGGTCGAACACGGGCTCGGAGGCGAAGAAGTGGCCGAGACGTCCGAAGCCGGTCACCACCTCGTCGGAGATGTAGAGCACTTCGTACTTCTCGCACACCTCCTTCGTACGCCGGTGGTAGCCGGGCGGCGGCACGATCACCCCGCCCGCACCCATGATGGGCTCGGCGATGAAGGCGGCGACGTTCTCCGGGCCGAGCTCGAGGATGGCGTTCTCCAGGTCCGCGACCTTCGCGTCGCAGAACGCCTCCATCGTCATGCCCTCGGGACGGCGGTAGGGGTTGGGGTTGGGGATGTGCCGGACCAAGTCCGGCGCGAGGTCGAAGCCCTGGTGGTCGAAGGCGACGCCCGTCATCGACATCGCGAGGTAGGTGCTGCCGTGGTAGCCGTCGGTGCGCGCGATGATCTTCTTCTTGCTCTTCTTGCCGAGGCGGTTGAAGTAGAAGTGGATGATGCGGATCGCGGTGTCGTTCGCCATCGAGCCGCCGGTGCCGAAGAACACGTGGTTGAGCGGCCCCGGAGCGAGCCCGGCGAGCTTGGCGGCGAGCTCCGCCGCGGGCGGTGTGGTGATGTGGCCGAAGCTCGAGTAGTAGGTCATGCGCCGCGCCTGCTCCGCGATCGCCTGCGCCATCTCCTCGTTGCCGTAGCCGATATTGACGCACCACAGCCCGCCGATGCCGTCCAGATAGCGCGCGCCGTCGGAGTCGTAGACGTAGCAGCCTTCCGACTCCGCCACCACCAGCGAGCCCTGCTCCTTGAAGGTCGCGAAGTCCGTCCAAGGATGGACGTTGTGGTCGCGGTCCTTTCGCCACAGGTCCTCGGTGTCGTATCTCAGGTTCCGCATCGTTGCCGCCATGTCCCGCTCCTCGCTGACTGCCGCGCCGCGCGCCACTATACCACCGGCCTCGAGGCCCCGGAGCCGCGGGCCTGGAGCCTCGACAGGACCATTGAGAAGTCGAGTTGCGGGGTTCGAAGTACTGGAATCAGGCGATGGATTCCCGCGC
>CAYFYD010000388.1:0-4429 GCA_964347195.1 uncultured Ectothiorhodospiraceae bacterium | reverse complement strand
ATCCATCCCGGTCAACCAATCCCGAAGCTCGGAGTCTGAAGCCGTCAAGCCGACTCTTGAAGAGCCCTGCGGGGAATGGCGGGGAGCGTGCAGGACGCCACGTCTCGTGATTCCCGCGCAAGCATACAGGGCGCCACTCTTCGTCGTTCCCGCGCAAGCGTGCAAGGCGCTACTCCTCGTCATTCCCGCACAAGCGTAAAGGGCGCCACTTCTCGTCATTCCCGCGCACGCGGGAATCCATTGCGTCTCTGCGTGCTCCCGGCTGCCATCCCGCCGTCATTCCCGCGCACGCGGGAATCCATTGCCTGATTCCGGCAACTCGCACTGCGAAAGTCGGGTGCTCACGACCCGGGGACCGGCTCGCGTACTGCATCAGGGTGGCCGCGAGCTTCCAGGATGAGGCGGGTGCGCAGCTCGTGCAAGCGGCGTTCCAGGCCGGCCGGATACTCGTGGGGGTTCATGAAGCGCAGCACGGCGGGGTGCAGGTGCCGTATCTGGTCCTGGGTGCGAGCGCGCGTCTCCTCGATCCCGGGATCCTCGTATACCACCCGTCCCTCGCGCACCACCGGGACCAGGAGGTCCTCGTGCGCGAGTCCGGCGGGAACGCGCTTCTGGCGGGTGGAGTCGGCGGGGTCGACGATCGTCCGGTCGCCGTCGGCCCCGAGATCGAGATCGTAGGTCATGTCCGCGACGAAGGAGCGTCCCCGGCGATAGCGCCGGACCTGCAGCACCCCGGGCGTGGAGACCTTCGCGGTCTGCTCGGAGATCTTGACCTTGGGCCGCCAGGGGCCGCCGGGGCGGCGCAGGGCGGTGAGCTTGTAGACTCCGGTCAGCGCGGGCTGGTCGTAGGCAGTGGCGAGCTTGGTGCCGACACCCCACATGCTCACCGCGGCGCCCTGGTCCTTGAGGCTCGTGATGATGTGCTCGTCGAGGTCGTTGCTCGCGACGATCGCGGCGGACGCAAAACCGGCCTCGTCGAGAATGCGCCGCGCCTCGATGCTGAGGTAGGCGAGGTCGCCGGAGTCCAGCCGGATGCCGATCATCTCCACCCCCTGCTCGCGCAGGCGGCGGCCGGCCTCGACCGCGTGGCGGACCCCGTCGAGGGTGTCGTAGGTGTCCACGAGGAAGACGCAGTTGTTCGGCATCACCCGGGCGTACTCGCCGAAGGCCTCGCGCTCGTCGTCGAAGGACATCACCCAGCTATGGGCGTGCGTCCCGCGCAGCGGGATCCCGAACAGCTTGCCGGCGAGCACGTTCGAAGTGGCGGCGCAGCCGCCGATGTACGCGGCGCGGCTCGCCGCGAGCGCGCCGTCGATGCCCTGGGCGCGGCGCAGTCCGAACTCCAGCACCGGGTCGCCGTCCGCGGCCGCACAGACCCGGGACGCCTTGGTGGCCACCAGGGTCTGGAAGTTGATCATGTCGAGCAGTGGGGTCTCCAGCAACTGGCACTGGAGGAGGGGGCCGGTGACCCGCAGCAGCGGCTGGTGGGGAAAGACCACGGTGCCTTCGGGCACCGCGTCGATGTCGAAACGGAAGTCGAGATCGCGCAGGTGGGCGAGAAAGTCCTCGTCGAAGAGGGCCCGTCCGTCGTTGCCGGTGAGGGTGGCGAGGAAGGCGAGATCGCTCTCCTCGAAGCGGAGATCGCGGAGGAAGTCGAGCACGTAGGCGAGGCCCGCCGCCACCGTGTACCCGCCCCCGAAGGCGTTGGTGCGGAAGAAGAGATGGAAGGCCGCCTCCTCGTCGATCCGCCCCAGCTTCCAGTAGCCGCAGGCCATCGTGAGCTGGTAGAGATCGGTCAGCAGCGCGAGCGAGTGCCGATAGATCTGGTGGACACTCATCGCGGGACCGACTCAGGGCTTTCGGGCCGACAGCCGCATGCCGCCGAGGTTGCCGGCGCGAAAGAGCGCGGCGACGCTCGAGTAGAAGTCGTCGAGCCCGGCGAAGACCTCCGCGCCGTGCAGGGCCACCTCGTGCTCCCGGTTGTCCCGGTAGGCGCGCGCGCGTTCCGAGACGAAGTCCGTCCAGGACGCGCTGACGTCCTCGATCTCGATCGCGGTGAAGCCGGCGCGATCGAGGTCCCGGTACAGGGCGTCCAGACGGGGAAGGTTCCGGCTGTACACCTTGACGGCGAGCGTCTCGCGTTCTTCCGCGCTGAACTCTCCGCGCTCGAACAGGTCCTCCACATACATGCCGCCGCCGCGGCGTAGCGCCTCGCAACAGCGCCGGTAGAGCCGCTCGCGCTCCGGAATGTGGAGAAAGGCCAGCCAGGCGAAGAGTGCGTCGAAGTGGCCGGCCGGTACCGGACCTTCCAGGATATCCCCCTGCCGATGGTGCACCCGGTGCGCGAGGCCGCAGCGTTCGGTCAACCGGGACGCCACCTCGTGCACATCGGGCTGGAGCTCGAGTGCGGTGACCGTGCACCCCGTCCGGTCGGCGATGTACCGGGCGGGGCCGCCGAGCCCGGAGCCCACCTCCAGCACCCGATGCGGCGGCGCGACGGCGAGGCGAGCGATCCCCTCGGCCACCGCGTCCGTGCCGTGGTAGTGGTACTGATCGAATCGGGAGAGCACCGGGAGGGGGATCGGAGCCTCGTCTCCGATGCCCGCGTGCCGGAGCTGGGCGTACACCCGCTCCACCCGGGAGTAGAGCTTCATCGTCTTTATCGCTTCCGCGCTCATGGTTCGTCTCCCCTCCTGCGTTCCGCCCGGACCCCGGGCGACGCGCTCGCGCCTGAAGGCACGCTCGGGGCGCCGGCCTTCGAAGCGTGCCGCATCGGCCGGCGCCGAACAGTCGGTATTCTGCTCGCACGCCTCGAGGAACGCACCGCTCCCGTCCCGAGTCGGCAGGGTCATCCCACGCTCCGGTCCCGGACCGGAGTCGGTGGCCCGGATGAAGGGATCCGAACGAGCAATGGCCGATTGGCGGCGACCACAGAGCCCACCGACCGCCGTGACGGCACGGAGGGCACCGCCCAGACCCCCCTCCCGGAGCGATGCGCCTCCAGCGGGGGATGACGCTGGGCGTCGCCGTGGCGCGGTGTGGCCGCAGGTCGCCGGGGGCGGGGATCGCCTGTGAGGCCGGGCGGAGACGCCGGCGCGAAGGCGCTCAGGCGGGTTCGAGGCCCATGAGGCGGGCCATGTTGCGGCCGAGGACGCAGGCCATGCCTTCCTCGCCGAGCAGGTCCTCGCAGTACAGCCGGATCTGGTCGAGCGACTGCCGATAGGTGGTGTAGCGCATGACGATCGGGACGTCGGTGCCCCAGATGATGCGTTCGGGGCCGAGCCGTTCGACCATCTGTTCCAGGGTCGGCCTGAACTGGAGCATCGGGTAGTCGAACACCACGCCGAGGAACACCGCGAAGAGGATCTGCACCCGGAAGCGCGGGTTGTCGCAGGGAGCGGCCTCGTACACCGCGTCGGGAATGCGCATCTGGCCGTTCTCGAGGAAGCGCAGCCAGTCGAAGCCGTGGGTGAGCACCGCGTCCACGTCCGGATAGCGGCCCATCCATCGGCGCAGGCGGCGCAACTGCGCGAGGTAGCCTTCCACCGTCTTCTCCTGCTGGGAGATGAAGGTGAAGAAGACGGGTATGCGCATGTCCGCGACCGCGTCCCAGAAAGGCCGGTAGCCGCCCGTGTCCCAGCCCTCCGTGATGCCGTGGAGGACGGAGAAGTAGGGAAGGAATTGCAGTCCGTGCAGTCCCAGCTCGTTGACGGCACGGTCGAGCTCCCGGATCGCGGCATCGGGGTCGCCGGGAATCGTCCACTCCCGCACGTAGGCGAGTCCCTGCAGGCGGTCGGGATGCTGCCGGCAGCAGTCGGCGAAGAAATCGTTGTCGATCCCGAGATAGGGGGTGCGGTGCAGCAACGCCCGGTCCACTCCCGCATAGTCCATCTCCGCCACCGTCCGGTCCGCGTCGTAGGCCATGTCGGTGACGAGCGGGGGGAACATCTGCTTGCAGTAGACCTCACCGTCCGCCTCCCATTCCAGGCGGCCGTGCGCGGCGGCCCGGAACTGCGCCCGCCGGACCGCGTCGAACTCGAAGGCACGCGAGAGGTCGGCGAGCGCGCGGTCGTCGCCGGGGGCACGGTCGCGGGCCCGCCACACCGGCTGAAAGTGGTGCGCGGTGATGAACTGGAGCAGGCGCTGGAACTCCTCCCGGCTCTCGAACCCGCCGTCGCCCCTCAGATCCGGAATGCAGTAGGCGTGCCCGTCGTAGATCATCGTGTCGGCCTCCGCCCTCGAGGCAAGGGGACGGCGGGCGAGCATGGGTGCGCGCCCGGCCAGGGTCAAGCCGGTCGGCGGGCCCGCATTCCTTGACGCTCGCGCCCTGCCGCCCTTCTAATACCCTCCCCCCGCACGGACACGGCCAGGTAGCTCAGCAGGTAGAGCAGCGGACTGAAAATCCGCGTGTCGGTGGTTCGATTCCGCC